>NZ_VOIQ01000006.1 GCF_010470675.1 Desulfovibrio sp. JC010 | reverse complement strand
ATCTTTCGAAGTAAATGGTTCTCAGGAACCAATTCTTCAATCGTAACCAACTCAACAGTGACTTGCTTTTGCTCAGGCTTTTTTAACATGCAAACAATATAAAAAAGTCCTCACCAAAAGGCGAGGACTTTGTCAGCAATCTGAAAGGACCGACGTTGCCGTCGGTCCTTTGAGATCAGACTATATCAGGGGAGTTGATTAATTCAGTGATTTTTCAAAAGCGGGCAGGCCGGGCTTACCGTCAGCGGTAGTTACTCCGGCGAGCCATTTTTTGTAGGTCTCAGGATGCTTTTTGACCCAGTCCATTCCTGCTTCAAGGGGAGTGAGTGATTTGTTTTCATTCAGGGTGGTCATGATCTGGTTCATCATGGGCACGGGGAAGACCATCTGTTTCAGCAGCTTGGTTACGTTGGGCTGTTCTTTGTCAAAACCTTTGCGGATGTTGGTCCAGACTGTGGCTGTTCCGTCATTCCCGCCGAAGGTCTTATCGGTGCTGCCTGTGAGATAGGTCATGTCGATGCGTTCGTTCATGCTGTGCGGTGCCCAGCCGAGGAAAACAATCCATTTTTTTTCTTTGGTGAAGGATCTTACCTGAGCGAGCATGCCGGCTTCACTGGAAGGAACGATGGTGAATTTGCCAAGGCCGAACATGTCTTTTTCGATCATGTCGATGATAATGTCGTTACCGTCGTTTCCTGCCTCGATTCCGTAGATTTTCCAATCCAGTTTATCGCCGAATTTGACGATATCTTTGAAGTCTTTCAGGCCTGCTTCCGCACAATAGGAAGGGACAGCCAGAGTGTATTTGGCTCCGGGCATGTTGGGAATAAATTTATCCACGGTGCCTTTTTCGAAATATTTATCAGCAATGTTGGCCATGGAGGGCATCCAGTTACCCATGAAGGCGTCTGCTTCACCGGTGGCCATTGCTTCATAGGCGATGGGGACGGAAACCAGAATATTCTCGGCATTGTAGCCGAGGCTTTCAAGTATAGATACGGCCAGGTCTGTCTTAATGGTCACACCTGTCCAGCCTACGCTGGCAATTTTAACTTTCTGGCCTGCATTTGCGGGAATAGAGAAAACAAAAATAGTTGCAATAAGAATGGCGACACCGAGAAGGCGTCTGTACGGGGCTAACATCATAACTCCTGAGTTAAAGTTATAGGGATACGAAGCCACCTCCCCCGGCAGCAGGGCATCCCGTGTTTCGGAACCGGTCCGGCGCACTATGCGCCGAACCAGTTGAGGGGGGTTGTTTTATGGTTGCGGAAGATATGTTTGACTTCGGTGTATTCTTCCAATCCGATGCGGCCCAGTTCACGACCGAACCCGGATTGCTTGTACCCGCCCCACGGGGCCTGTACAAAATAGACGTTGAAGTCGTTGGCCCAGACTGTTCCGAAGCGCAAAGCTTTGGAAACGCGCTCAATGCGGTCGGGATCACGGGTCCAGAAGCCGGCGGAGAGCCCGTATATTGTGCTGTTGGCTCTTTCGATGACTTCTTCTTCAGTCTTGAACCTTTCAACGGTTATGACCGGGCCGAACACTTCTTCCTGAACTATGCGCATGTCGTTTTCGCAGTTAACGAACAGGGTGGGCATGTAGAAATAACCTTTCTGAAGTGCCGGGTTATCCGGGCGGCATCCGCCGAGAACCAGCTGCGCACCTTCTTCTTTTGCTATTTCAATATATGATTCAACCTTGCTCAGATGCTCAGCTGAAATCAGCGGTCCCATCTGGGTCTTTTCATCAAATCCGTTGCCGACCACAATGCGTTCCATGCGTTCTTTGAGAGCGGCGATAAACTTGTCGTAGACTCCATCCTGAACCATGATCCGGGTACCTGCGGAGCAGATCTGCCCGGCGTGGAAGAAAACACCGTTCAGGGCGTAGTCGATAACAAGATCAAAATCAGCATCATCAAAGATGATGTTCGGGTTTTTACCGCCAAGCTCGAGGGCTACCTTTTTCACGTTTCCGGCAGCAGCGCGCATGATGGTTTTCCCGGTGGAGATGCCTCCGGTAAAGGAGATCAGGTCCACATCATTATTTTCGGAAAGTTCCGCGCCCACTTCAGCACCGGGACCGAGCACGGTATTGATCACCCCTTTGGGGAATCCGGCTTCTTCAGCAAGCTCGGTGACCTTAATGGTGGTCAGCGGGGTGATCTCACTGGGCTTCATTACAATGGTGCACCCGGCGGCAAGTGCCGGAGCCATCTTCCATGAAGCCTGCAAAAGCGGATAGTTCCACGGGGATATCTGTCCGCAGACACCTACAGGCTCACGCACAACCGTGCTGGTGGAGTCCGGGATGGGGGATTCGATGACTTCCCCGCCGTCCTTGTCCGCAAGTCCGGCAAAGTAGCGGAAGATTCCGGCGATATCGTCCATATCCCAGCGGCTTTCCTCAACAGTTTTACCCGTATCGAGGCTTTCCAGTTCGGCCAGTTCTTCGCGGTCCCGTTCAATGAGGTCCGCAAGTTTGAAGAGCAGACGTGCCCGTTCAACTGCCGGGGTCTGGGGCCAGCCGTCTTTATCAAAAGCCCTGCGCGCGGCGGAGATTGCCGCCCTGCTGTCTTCGCGGTCCCCTTCGGGAACCTCTGCGATGACCGATGCGTCGAAGGGATTGAGAACTTCGCGTTTATTGCCGGAAGCGGCATCCACCCACTTGCCATCAATATACATCTGTTTGCGGATCATAAGGATCTCCCGGTCTGGACTACTTTTCGTGTTTGTAAAAAGGAACGTTTTCCGGCGCAATGGGGGTGTTGCCGAGAATCAGGTCTGCTGCTTTCTCTGCAATCATCATTACCGGAGCGTAAATATTACCGTTGGTGACATAAGGCATAACTGATGCGTCAACCACGCGCAGACCTTCCACGCCGTGAACACGCAGTTCAGGGTCGGTTACGGCCATTTCGTGGGTTCCCATGGCGCAGGTGCAGCTCGGATGGTAGGCGGACTCACCTTCACGGGCTACGAAATCGAGAATCTCTTCATCGGTCTGTGCCTGTTCGCCGGGAGCCAGTTCCTTGCCGCGGAATTCGTCAAATGCGGGCTGGGTCATGATCTCGCGGGTCTTGCGGATAGCTTCAACCCACTCTCTGCGTTCCTGTTCGGTGGAAAGGTAGTTGAAGAAAATGGACGGGTATTCTTTGGGATCTTTGGACTTGATCTTAACGTGTCCGCGAACATCGGTATTCATGGGACCTACGTGAACCTGATAACCGTGTCCTTCGTTGGGAGCAGAGCCGTCGTAACGGATGGCGATGGGCAGGAAGTGGTACTGGATGTTGGGGTATTCGACCTGATCGTTACCACGGATGAAGCCGCCGGCCTCAAAGTGGTTGGTGGCCGCTTCGCCGGTGCCTTTGAGCAGCCATTCCAGACCGATTTTAGGCTGGTTGTACCACTGCAGGCAGGGGTATTTACTTACCGGCTTCTTGCAGGCGTACTGCACGTAGAGTTCAAGGTGGTCCTGCAGGTTTTCACCTACGCCGGGCAGGTTGTGAACCACGTCAATTCCCAGTTTGCCGAGTTCCTCTGCGTTACCGATACCGGAAAGCTGGAGCAGCTGCGGGGAGTTGATGGCACCGCCGCAGGAAATGATTTCGCTGCCGTATACCTTTTCTGTGTTTTTGCCTTTGGTGTATTCCACGCCGACAGCCCGTTTACCTTCAAAAAGGATGCGGGTAGCCATGGCATTACATTTTACGGTCAGGTTTCTGCGTTTTTTAACCGGATGCACATAAGCGCGGGCAGCGTTCATGCGGCGTCCGTTATAGGTGGTGCGGTCGAATTTGCCGAAACCTTCCTGCTGGTAACCGTTTACGTCATCGGTCAAAGGGTAGCCTGCTTCCTGTACGGCTTTGAAAAATGCATCGAAGAGCGGGTTGTCGCATTCCGGGGTGGTCAGGTAGAGCGGGCCGACTGCGCCCTGATATTCAGTAGCTCCGGCCATGCGCTGCTCAAAACGTTTGAAATAGGGCAGGCAGTGGGCATAGGACCAGTTCTCAAGGCCGTCTTCCTTGGCCCATTTTTCATAGTCCATGGCATTACCGCGAATGTGGATCATGCCGTTAATGCAGGAGGAACCGCCGAGGACTTTACCGCGAGGCTGGTATACACGGCGGTTGTTCATGTGCGGTTCTGGGTCGGATTCATACCACCAGTTGTAGGTTTTGCCTGCAAGGGGATAAGTCAATGCCGCAGGCATGTGGATGCGGAAATCAAGTTTATAGTCAGGGCGGCCTGCTTCAAGGACAAGTACTTTGTGTTTGGGATTTGCGCTCAGTCTGTTGGCAAGAACAGAACCTGCGGACCCGCCGCCGACAATAATGTAATCGTAATGTGTCATAATTCTTTTTTAATCTTCTTTGGTTTCAGTGAGAAAAGGTACATTCTGGTGTCCCTGTTCTCCGTTTTTATTCTCAACGCATTTCCGCAGCAGCACATAGTGGTGACTGCTGAAAGCAAGGGCCCGGATCGGCTCGCCGTTGCGAATAGCTCTGGCTGTTTCGATCCAGTTCGCTCCCGCCTTTCTGCGATAATCGGCATCTTCATAAAGCGCGTAGTCATGGGAACTGAAGCCCATCTGAACTGCGTGCATGACCCACTCAAGCAGGGGGTTCTTAGCCATTCCGGCCAGCATGATGTTCAGTTTCCGGTCCAGTTCACCGGCCTGAACGAGGTCGGGGTTCTCTGCACAAAGAATTTTTTCAAAGCGAACCGCTCCGTTGAACAATTCTTCCTTTTCTTCTTTGCTGCCTCTGGCAATGGCCAGCTCCGTAATGGTCCGGTCAATGGACTCACGGAATTCTATGAGTTTTTCCGGCTCCACCGGGTGTTGCTTCATGAACAGGGTCAGCGACTCTGAAACATTGGAAACATCCAGCTCCTTGACGTAAGCTCCGCCCTTGGCTCCTTTTTTCACCTCCAGCAGACCTTTCTGCTTCAGTGTCTTGATCGCCTCGCGGATAACGCCCCGTCCCGTTCCAAACTGGTTCTGCATGTCGCGTTCGCTGGGAAGGCGTTCGCCCGGAGCAAGACGACCGTCCATGATGGCAGCTTCAATCTGCAAAACAATTTCTTCACTGGCCCGGCCGAGGCCTACGGGAAGAAATAAGTTTGAAATTTCCGAATCTTTAACCATTGGTAGTACCTTTGAGAGGTGTTTTTTTGCAAAAAAAGAGCGAAAAGCACTTTTGAATATGCTTTTTGCTCAAATGGTAGGTCCATTCTGGCAGGTTAGATTATATGTGTCAAGTTACTTTCTAATGACGGGAGATTTGGTCGGACCAAAAAAAATCCCCTCATTGGCAGCACCAATGAGGGGACAGAATAGATTTTTTAAAATTTTCGCCAATTTTTAAGCAATAGCGGCGAAGCCTACTAAAAGGTTTTGGGATTCTTAAACCCTTTTGCAAAAGGGTTTAAGCCGCCGGAGGCATTTTCTTACCTATCAATAGCTTTATTAATCTTGCAGGCCGCGCAGGCCGCGCCGAATCCGTTATCAATATTAACTACAGTCACACCGCTGGCGCAGGAGGTGAGCATGCCCAGCAGTGCGGACAGGCCGGAGAAGTTGGCCCCGTAGCCTACCGAGGTCGGCACTGCGATGATGGGCTGGTCCACCAGTCCGCCGATGACGCTGGAGAGCGCGCCTTCCATGCCCGCCACTACGATGAGTACGGAGTATTTGCGTATTGTTTCAATGCGGTCAAAAAGGCGGTGAATCCCGGCTACCCCGATGTCGGAGATTATTTCAGCCTTGCTGCCCAGCATATCGCAGGTGACCAGTGCTTCTTCTGCAACGTCCAGATCAGATGTTCCGGCAGTGATGATGCCGACTATGCCGTTGTTGTACGCGATTTCTTTGTTCTTGCAGGTCAGGGTGTTGGCGGTGGCATTGTATTCCACCTGCGGGAAACGGGAGATCACATGCTCTGCTGTTTCTGCTGAAACACGGGTCGCCAGCACATTGTTGCGCTCACACATGTGTTCAAAAATATCGCCGACCTGCAGCGGTGTTTTGCCCGCGCCGTAGATCACTTCCGGAAAGCCGTTGCGCAAGCCCCGGTGGTGGTCGATCTTGGTGTGCCCGATGTCCTGATAAGGCAGGTCGCGCAGCTTATCCATGCCCTGATCCACGTCCATACTGCCTTCTTTTACGGCTTCTAGAATATTTTTTAAGTTGTCATTCGTCATATTTGTCTCCGACGGCCTCGCGGGGCGTGGATTTGATGCGCTTCGCGCTTTTTGATTAACGGAGTATGCCTTCGGCGACCCTGCCGGGGGCCTCAAACCCTTTGAAAAGGGTTTAAGGATCCCAAACTTTTTTAATAGGGCTTCGCCGTTCTATGTTGTAACCCGCTTGGTTTATTTCTTGTTTAGGCTTCCCATTTTGTATCCGCCCAGATCGAGTGTTACATGCTTGTAGCCGAATTCTTTTAATTTATTGTTGATGTCGTGAATCTCATTGGCGTTGACGAAATCCTGTATCCTGTCTGCCGGGACTTCGATGCGGGCCACTTCGCCGTGATGACGGACCCGTACAGCCGGGAAGCCGATCTGCATGAGGAAGACCTCGGCCTGTTCCACCTGCTGCAATGCTTCGTCGGTTACTTCCACATCCACGGGCATGCGTGAGAGCAGACAGGCGAAGGAGGGCTTATCCCATGTGGGTAGCTCAAATCTGCGGGAAAGTTCGCGGATGTCCTGCTTGCTCAGTTCCGCCTCCACAAAGGGGCTGCGGATATCAAGCTCCCGCAACGCCTTGATGCCGGGACGGTAGTCGCTGAGGTCGTCGATGTTGGTCCCTTCAAGCACGTGCTTGAATCCGTGTTCGCCCGCCACTTCCAGCAGCTTGCTAAACAGAATCTTCTTGCAGGTGTAGCAGTGGAGCGGTGGATTCATGCGCAGTTCTTCGGGAAAATCCATTTCCACCACAACATGTTTTACGCCAAGCTGCCGCGCAAATTTTTTCGCTTCACCCTGCTCCCAACGCGGAACATAGGGAGTGGCAATGGAAGCGGCGATGGCTTTATGGTCGAGGGCTTCCTTTGCAGTATGCAACAGCAGGGTGCTGTCCACGCCACCGGAAAAAGCGATGACCGCTCCGTCGGTTTCAGCAAGAATCCCAAGCAGTTTTTTATATTTTAAAGCAAGTGTATCCATGCAAGTAACCAGTGAAGACTATTAAAACGTTTTGGGATTCTAGCATTAGCCCTTAGGCGAGCGGTCTTCCGCGAGTCTTAGGGATAACGACAGTGAAACAAACCCTTTTGGAAAAGGGTTTAAGGCCCCCGGCAGGGTCGCCGAAGGCGTAATCCGTTCAATCAAAAGCGCGAAGCGCATCAAGCCTTTCTTATTTTCCCAATCTGAAGATATACTTCACTTAATGGAATACCGTGCTTTTTTGCCAGAGCGCGGCAGTCTTCCAGTTCCGGCTTGGAGCGGATGATTTCGCCGTCGAGGATGGCGTTTTTCATGGTCACGCTGCCGAGCGGTGTTTCCAGCTTATCGAAGGAAATGCCGAGGATTGTTTTCTCGATATCGGTGCTTTTGATGCCCAGCGTGGTGGTGTGCTTGAAAATCAGCCGCTTGAACTTATCCTCATCCTCGGCACTGCAGAGCAGGGAAAGGGTGGTGGCCGGGCGGTTCTTCTTCATGACAATGGGCGTGAAATGCACATCCATGGCTCCGTCTTCCATAAGTTGGTCGAGGGCCGCGCCGAGCATTTCCCCGGTCATGTCGTCGATGTTGCATTGCAGCAAGCGGGCCGGGACAGTGGGTAGGGAATCGGAACGTTGTTCGACTTTAGCCAGCTGCACGCGCAGCACGTTGGGGATTTCATTGTCCCGGTGCCCGATGCCGTAGGCTGTCTTCTGTACGGCCATGCGCGGGGAATCGGAAAAATTGTCAACCAGCTCGGCGAGGATTGCCGCTCCGGTGGGGGTGGTGGTTTCCTTGGGAACGGCACCCTGAGTGGTAGGTTTCCCGGCAAGGATTCCGGATGTGGCCGGGGCGGGAACAGGCATGCGTCCGTGGGCGCAGTTGACGAATCCGCCGCCAAGCTCGATGGAAGAACACCAGACTTGTTCGATTTCCAGCTCATGAAAACATATGGCCGCTCCGACGATATCCACAATGGAGTCGGTGGCACCTACTTCATGGAAATGTACTTCGTAGAGGGTGCTGCCGTGGATTTTTGCTTCGGCCTCGGCTACGCGTTTGAAAATTGCGAGACTGGTGGCTTTGACCTTGTCGCTGAGAGCAGAATTGTTGATAAGCTTTTCAATGTCTTTCAGGTTGCGGTGCTCACCATGGTGGTGATGACTGTGCGTATGATCATGTGCGTGATGTGTATGGTCATGATCGTGATGATGGGGGCCGTGTTCTCCATGTTCATGCCCATGACCGTGGTGGTGATGACCTTCGCGGGCCAGCTCCACATCCACGCGGGTGCCGAAGATGCCCTTGCGGGAATCCTGCGAAATTTTGAGGCTGAATTCATCAGCAAGGCCGAGTTTGGAAAGTTCGGTCTTGAGGAGTTCCGGGTCCACACCCAGATCGATCATGGCGGCGAGGTTCATGTCGCCGCTGATGCCTGAAAAACAATCGTAGTAAAGTATGTTCATTTTATGATTGGGTAAGACGGGCGCCGTATGGACGGCACCCGCCTATTGATTTAGTTTTCCTGTTTATTTGCGACCATGTCCACCATGGCCTGCATGTCGCCCTGCTCAAAGTAGTCAACAACGCGTTTGAGCTGTTCGGGAATGTCGATATGCTGAGGACAGTGCTCTACGCATTGTCCGCATTCCACACACTGGGATCCGTATGCGTATTCTCCGGCCATTTCCTTGCTGAAGAATACGGCGTACTGGAATTTGAACTGTTCGGCCTTGTCAGTGAACATGTGGGCACTGTTGAACAGTTCAAAGCAACCCGGAATTCTGACTCCTGCGGGGCAGGGCATACAGTAGGCGCATCCGGTACAGGGAACCTGCATGAGTTTTTTGTATCTTGCAGCTACCTTGCTCACGATTTCAAGTTCTTTTTCAGTGAGTGAATCCGCTTTTGCTTCGGAAGCAATGGCAAGGTTCTGTTTGATGTGCTCTTCATCGTTCATGCCGGAAAGAACCACGGTCACTTCGGGATGGTTCCAGACCCAGCGCAGAGCCCATTCAACCGGGGCGCGTTTAACGTCGGCTTCATCGAAGATTTCCTGGACTCCGTCCGGGGGAGTGGGGGCACTCAGATTGCCGCCGCGCAGGGGTTCCATGATCATGACCGCGAGGTCCTTGGATGCTGCGTATTTCAGCCCGGAATTTCCGGCCTGGTTTTCTGTGTCCAGAAAGTTGTACTGAATCTGGCAGAAGGTCCACGGGTAGTCATCCACAATGCGCTTGAAATCTTCAGCAACACCGTGGAAAGAGAAACCGGCGTATTTGATCTTGCCGGATTCAAGGGCCTTGTCCATGAAATCCTTTACACCCAGTTCAACACAGCGGTCCCATGAATTGCCTTCAACCGCGTGGATCAGGTAATAGTCAATACAGTCCACATCCAGACGTCTCAGCTGTTCATCGAGAATCTCGTCCATGTGTTCGCGTGATTCAACGATGTATTGGGGCAGCTTGTCGGCGATAGCCACTTTTGGACGGTAGCCGTCCTTGAGGGCTTTGCCGAGGACAATTTCGCTCTGGCCGCCGTGATAGGGCCATGCGGTATCCACGTAGTTTACGCCGTTATCGATGCAATTGCGTATCTGGGCAATGGCGCGCTCTTCATCAATGGTCTTGTCGTCGATCATGGGCAGGCGCATGGCACCGAAGCCGAGGATGGAGATTTTTTCTCCTGTTTTGGGTACTTTGCGGTAAAGCATGCTTTTTCTTCCTTTGGATATTTGCAGGTTTTTTAATTAGTTATTATATTCATCCTGCTTCAGCAGTATGTTTAAACAGGGTAAGTATACATGAGCTAACCATGTTTTGATCATACTTTTGTTCGAAAATGATTAGATTTTGATCCACTATTTATCTGGAGTCACTGATGAGTACGGAATTTCAACGTAGATATAATGAATGGCCCTACAGGCTGATTATCCTTTCCCTGCTGTTTGCCATGCTGGCCGGGTGCGGGCTGAAGCGCAATCCCATTCCAGTGGAAATGCAGGCTCAGGCCAGTCTGCCCGGATATAGTGAAATCCGTTTTTTCGGGGATACCACTCCGAAGAATATGGAAGATGCCATGAAGCAGTGGGCTGCCCGCGAGATTAACGGTCCGGCTGCCAGTGAGCTTAGTTTCCTGTCTCTTTCCGGTGGCGGGGCGGACGGTGCTTTCGGTGCCGGATTCCTCTGCGGCTGGACAGCGCGGGGCGACCGTCCCGAGTTCGGACTGGTCACCGGGATCAGCACCGGGGCGTTAATTGCCCCCTTTGCTTTCATGGGTTCGGATTATGATCCTTTTATCGAGATGTTCTACACCACTTTTGAAACCAGCGATCTTGTGCAGCAGCGTTCCTATGTCTCCGCCATTTCCGGGGATTCGGTCTACAGCACCGAGCCGCTCAGGAATGCCCTGAAAGAGTTCCTCAACCATGAATTCATCGCCAAGATCGCGGCTGAACACCGCAAGGGCCGCAGGCTGCTCATCGGGACCACAAATCTTGACGCCATGCGCCCGGTTTACTGGAATATCGGGGCCATGGCCCAGTACGGAACCCCGGAAGCGGACCAGCTTATACGTGATGTGATTCTTGCGTCAGCCTCGGTTCCGGTGGCTTTTCCCCCGGTCTATTTCAAGGTTAAGGCCGGGGATAAGATTTATGATGAAATGCATGTGGACGGCGGGGTTACCAATCAGGTCTTTTCCTATCCGCCGTCCGTTCATCTTCGCGAGGAACTGGCCAAAATCGGTGAGGAGCGCAAGATCACCCTGTATATCATCCGCAATGATTCCCTCA
Organism: Desulfovibrio sp. JC010; assembly: GCF_010470675.1. Lineage (NCBI taxonomy): Bacteria > Pseudomonadati > Thermodesulfobacteriota > Desulfovibrionia > Desulfovibrionales > Desulfovibrionaceae > Desulfovibrio > Desulfovibrio sp. JC010. The sequence goes on along the minus strand of NZ_VOIQ01000006.1, from coordinate 243,484 downwards.
TTTCCGAAGGGGAGCAGGTGGAACCTTACATCGGCGGTATTGCCGCCCGTTCCCTGCACGGTCTTATCCGCAATCAGGGTATCGGCGATCTTTACCGTATGTATTATACTGCCCAGCGCGACGGCATTGATTTCAAGCTGACTTTTATCCCCCCGGATTATAACGAAGAGTCTGACGAGCTGTTCAGTCCGGTTTATATGAGCAAGTTGTTTGTTCTGGGCAAGGGCATGGCCATGGGCCCCAACCCCTGGCATACGGCTCCTCCTTCCAGCATGAGTCGTGAAAGCAAAGGACCTGCGGAGGTTATTCTTAAATGAGTAAAGTTGATGTGATTATCAGTGTCTGCGGCAAGCCTTTGCAGACTTGTCTGGCCCTGCTCTCCCTTGAACGGGCCAGCGGACAGCATATCGATAAGATTTATTTTATCGAGGAAAATACCCAGACCAAGGGCATTGATGCGGGCTGCCACCAGTATGTGCTGGATAAGCTGGCGCACAAGATCGAATATTACATGCCCAAGTACTGGAATTATTGCTTCCCCATTGAATGGGAGCGCATTGATGACGAGGAGTACCGCCATTCCGTGCGCTACCAGTACGGCTGGGAAAAGAGCGATAAGGACTACGTGCTCATCATCCATAATGATGCCATTTTCAGGAAAGACATCATCGGGGCCATGGTCGACGGTATCGGGGACCACGTTGCTGCCGGGCATATCGGGCAGTGCTGGTATTGTCCTGCTGCATTTTCCGGGAAATGTACCCCGGACACCTACATGGACTACCGTCCGGAATTTCGGGAACTGGTGGATCTTTACCGCAGTGCCCAGCCGCCGGAAGGCAAGCAGGTCCGGGCCTACCACCTGCCGCGCATGCACGATATCTTTTTCAATCAGCCCTGGCCGTTGCCGGAATGCCGGGTCAATGAATGGTGCTGTCTGGTGAATATGAAGATCGCCCGCAAGATGACCATACCCGTGGGCAAGGTCACCCCCTTCGGGGCCTTCATCAATGTGGGCAAGCAGATTCTGGACGTGGGCTGCCAGTGGTTCCGCGAAATGCATCTGCGCAACAAGACCTGCCTTAATTTCGACATTTACAAATATATGTACCACGACGTGCCGCCCACCGGGCAGCCTACGCTTATCGATAAAGATAAATACAAGACTAAAGAAGAAATCGCTCTTGATGTGCTCCGGGCGGAGTTTGATTACCCGGAGTAGGGTCCGGAAAATTATTGAGAGACGGAATCCCCGCAATGCTGCGTGCGTTGCGGGGATTTTTTGGGTTTGCGGAGTGAAATTGTTAAGTCCTCTCTTGACAGTTAAGCAGGTTAACTATATTTTGGGCTTCAGGGAAATTGAAAATCACAATCAGTCAATGTAAAATTGTCAGGAGCAGACAATGTTGAGCAAAAATATTTCTGCAGCAACTAAAAAATGCTGGGGGATTGAAGAAGCTTCCCGGAACAGTGCGGTACGGGAGTTTGAATCCGTCAAGGGGCATAAAATAGAGAACGGACCTGTCTGGCGGGAGCTGGAACTCAGGGCGGGCCTGCGGGTCAGCGCATTCGAGGCCATGCTCGCAAAGCGTTTCTCCTTCAGTTACCAGAAAAAGAACAGCTATATTGATTTCGGTTTTTTTCTTGAGGGCTCCATAGTTAATAATATGTGTGAAACCTCACTAGGTCCCTTGCGGGTGGATAATGTCGCCGGAAGCGGGGGATTGGGTTATTTCCGTGAAATGGCCGGAGTGGTGGAGTCCGCAGCTTTAGGACGGACCCGGATTATACATCTGCATATCAGCCCGGAATTGCTTCATGAATTGCTCTATATGGATATGGACGTAATCCATGAGGATTTAAGAGGAGCCTTGGAGAGCCGGGTTGGGGGTGAGTTTTTTCTGCATCACACCATGGACCCTGTGGTGCAGGCCGCAGCCAATGAACTTTTTTACGGTCTTGTGGGCGGTAAATGCAGCCGCATTTATCTTGAGGGCAAAGCCCTTGAACTGATCGGCCTGCAGGTCATGAAGCTTGAAAACTCGGAAAGGGTTCGTAGTTCCGGGCTTAGTCTGAGCGAACTGGAGCAGATCAGGGCCATTCATGAAGAGGTAAAGGAAAAATTCGACTGCCCGCCGTCCATGGCCGAGCTTGCTGACTCACACATGATGAGTGCCGGTAAGATTCAGGCCGGTTTTCAGGAACTCTACGGCATGACCGTTTTTGCTTTCCTCAAGGAATATAAGTTGCGCAAGGCCCGTATGTTCTTTGAAAATGGCGATATGAACGTCAGTGAGGTTGCATGGGCTCTGGGCTATACAAATTTAAGCCATTTCAGCGCGGCGTTTAAGAAAAGGTACGGGGTTCTGCCCAAGAAGTTTTTGACTTCAGTGCGTGATAAAAAGAACATAACTCTGGCTTCAGGTTATGCTGATCTGGGCTGAATATTTAAGTTTTATTTAAACTGCATTTTCAATATTGAGAATGCAGTTTTTTACGCACTGCGTTGGTTTTCTTTGGGTAAAAAATGATTGTCTGAGGGTAGTCTGCGATGTTGAAAATCTCCATATTTGCCGGGCATGCATGCTTTATTCTGTTCAAAACAGTTGGCTGCAAAATCAGCATTATGGAGAAGGTATGTTTAAAAGTTTTCAATTTAAAACTGTTTTTTTGATGATAATGACTTTCTATATCATTCCGGCGAATGCGTTCGCGCATAACGCGACAGGAGATGGTTTGTATCTGGAAGCAGTCACGGTAAAGGCCCAGAAACGCAGCCAGAAGGCGCATGATGTCCCGGCCAGTATTGCGGCTCTTGATGATGTCCAGCTTAAGGATATGGATATCAAGGATACCGATGATCTGGCCCTGCATGTTCCCAACCTTGAATTCAGCAACTTCGGCAGCCGCAGGCACGGGTTCATGTTTTTGCGAGGTATTAAAAGTTTGCCTGCGGGGGAGCCGGGTACCGGTTATTTTGTGGACGGGATCAATTTCTCCAAATCTTATATGTTCAATTTCCCGCTCTTTGAAGTTGAGCAGGTTGAGGTGATGAAAGGGCCGCAGGGAACCCTTTACGGGCGCAACACCATGGGCGGTGTCATCAATGTTTATACCAAGAAGCCCGGGAATGAGGTTGAAAGCACCCTCGGTGCGGAGATCGGTAATCTCCACAGCAAAGAATTTCGGGCCAGCTGGTCCGGTCCGGTCGTTGAGGATAAGCTTTTTCTCGGGGTCTACGGTCTCGGGGCATTCAAGGACGGGTACATGGTAAACGATACCCCCACGGATGGAGACGACGGTCGTCATCAGGACGGGAAGTCCGGTCGTTTGAAGTTGCGTTATCTGCCTACGGACGATCTGGATATGACCCTTTCTTTTGATGTTCAGAACCATGATGACGGTGCCTACTCCATGCGCCGTACCGAGCGGAACTCCTTTGTTGAATCCGGCAGGTACGAAGCCGATGATCCTTATCATTATTCTCACGACTATGAAGGTAGCCAGAAGAATGACTGCTGGGGGCTGGCCCTAAACTCAGAGTATCAGACCGGGTTCGGGAAGCTTCATTCCATAACCGGATACAGGCATTTTGACAGTAACGAAAAGATCGATGCCGACTTCACTCCGTCGGATATCATGCGCAAGAATTATAATCTTAAAGACCGTGATTTTTCGCAGGAATTCCGGTTTGTTTCCCCGGAAGATAACGGTCCGTTGAATTGGCTTGCGGGTGGGCATTTTTTTCTTTTGAACTCCAATACCGAGATCACCAATCTTTACGGTGCGGACCACCGGGCTGCCGGGTCCAATATGAAATTCAAGACCGACAAGGATAATACAGGAGCAGCCTTGTTCGGGCAGGGAACCTATTCTTTCCGGGATGATTTCGATATCACGGTGGGCTTGCGTTATGAATATGAATACGCTTCCGCTGATTCATATAAAGGGCAGACCCCGGCCGGGGGATCGGAAGCAACTCTGGTTGACCGTTCGGCCTCCAACAGTTTTTCCAAGTTCCTGCCCAAGTTTGCCCTTGCATACCGCCTTACTGACAAGCACACCCTCTATGGAACCGTGTCCCGTGCCCACCGGGCCGGGGGCTTTAACGATGCGACTGCCCCGGCGGACCATCAGGCCTATAGCGAAGAAGACAGCTGGCTCTATGAGGTCGGTTTTAAATCCGTGTTTTGGGATGACCGTTTGAACTTCAATGTCAGCGGTTTTTATACCTCTATTGAAGACGAGCAGCTTCCTTTGTTCGAGGCCGACTCCATGCAGGGGTATATAGCCAATGCCGGACGCTCGCACCGCATGGGTGTGGAGGTGGATTCGCAGGTTGTGGTCATGGAAGGGTTGAACCTCAGCGGTACCTTCACCTGGATGGAAGCTGAATTCGATAATTATTCACCATCGGAAGGGGAGAGCTACAAAGGCAACCGGGTCTTCGGCGTGCCTGACTATACTTATACCGTTGCCACTGACTATCGCCGTAACATTATCGGTGATTGGGGCTTTTTCGGTCGTGCCGAGCTGGTGGGAATCGGTTCCCGCTATTTTGATGATGCCAACACAGTTAAGGAGGATCCTTACGAGCTGGTCAACCTCAAGGTCGGTGTTGAAGGTGAGCATCTGGATGTCTACCTCTGGTCGAAGAACCTGCTCGACCGTGAATTCGTGATTATGGAAAATGTTACCGCGGGGATTGCCGAGGACGGTGCTCCCAGGACCTTCGGCATCTCCATAGATTACAGGTTTTAGTTATTTTGCGTCAGGCTTTTGCGCCCGTGTTGCTTGCGCGGGCGCACTTTTGGGTAAAATGTACCCGGCAATGGGTGAAAATAACCCCAAATGAGGCTGGAAATCATTTTCATTTTGTATTAGAACAAAGCCTCGCATGGGCAATGAGGGTAAAACAATGAATTCGGCAGAGACAGGAAGGAACAAAGAGCCTTCAAAATTATTTAAACTTTCATTGCTGGCATCCATGTATTTGTGTCAGGCCATACCGCTTGGTTATGTTTTCGGCAGCCTTCCGGTTATCCTGCGTGAACAGGGAGTTAACCTTAAAGCTGTAGGGGCAGTGTTTGCCCTGCACCTGCCTTGGGCTTTGAAGTTCCTCTGCGCTTCGTGGGTGGACCGTAAATATATCCCGGCCTTGGGCAGGCGCAAGTCATGGATTTTTCCCTTGCAGTGGATCGGTGCCGCATTGCTGGTTCTGGTTTCCTATTATCCACCGGGTGAGAATTTTACAGCCATGTATGTATTGCTGTTGATGCTCAGTTGGGTGATGGCGACCAATGATATTGCGGTAGACGGATATGCTACGGATATTCTGGAAGAAAACGAGCGTCCGTGGGGTAATTCCATCCAGTCTGCAGCGCGTTTTGCCGGGCTCATGCTCGGCGGCGGGGTGATGCTCTATATGAATTCAACTTTCGGCTGGCAGCCCCTGTGTTTGTTTCTTGCCGCTGCGGTTTTCTCTTTCAGTCTTCCGGTGCTTTTTCATCGGGAGATTGATCCCCTGATAACGAAATCGGAGGGCCGGGGAACTCACGGGGAAGGGGTGTGGGCATTCTTAAAAAGAAAAGAAGTGGTCAAAGTACTCCCCATACTGATCGCGCCTACGGCATTTGCCTTTACTTCAGTGCAGATGCGCACCCCGTTGCTGGTCGATATGGGGTTTGATTCCCGCAGTGTGGGGGCCGTATTGATGCATTATGCCTATCCTGCCGGGTTGGCCGGGACTTTCCTGAGCGGCTGGTTCCTGCATCGGGTGGGCGGACAAGCCTTCCTGCGGGTTTTCTGCTCCACGGTAATCCTCCTGGCAGGGTATACAGTTTTTGTTGCCCGCACAGGCGTTATTCCATACTGGCAGGCGGCTCTGCTTTTGAGCATTGATAATATCCTCATCGGGGCTGTCATGGTCTGGAGTTTCACCCTGATGATGAAGGTCAGTGCCGGACCCAATGCCGGGACCGGATTCGCAGTGCTGAGCAGCCTGTTTATCATTGTGCCCATGGCCGGCTCTCCGCTCTTCGGGCATGTGGGAGATGTGCTGGGCATGGAAGGTCTCTATATTCTTCTGGGACTGCTTTGTTTTGCCGGATTCATGGTGGCCGAACTGGCCGGACGCTTTGAAGGAAAGGCGAAACTGTCCCGCACGGTTGCAGATGCAGCAGAACTCTGAACCGTTTGGTCGGCGGTGCGGATTATGTGGAACCGCATTGCTTGTGGATTGATTGTGGAATGATAGTCGCCGGGTTTTCCAGCCCGGTGCAGTGAGGGTCGCATTTTTATGCGGCCCTTTCTTTTTTCGGGTGTTTTTTATTTTTTGCCGGGTAGTTTTGAAATCCCCGGACAGGTATCCAGAAGTCACGCGGTGTCCTGTTCGGGGAATTTTATAAACGCATAGTTTAGTAGCTTAACTAAAATTAAACAAACGAGGCAAGATATGAATATAATGAAACAGATGCTGATTGCATTCGCCACCAGAAGAAGCTGGATGACTATTGTCCTGCTGTTGCTGCTGGCGGTCTTCTGCGGATCCTTCTTTCCGAAGGTGGTCATTGATACCGACCCGGAGCACATGCTTCCTGCGGACGAACCTTCACGGGTCTTCCATAATGAGGCCAAGGAAAAATTCTCCCTTTCGGAAATCGTGGTTCTCGGAATCATCAATGAAAAGAACCCGCACGGGGTTTTTAACCCAGAAACTCTGAAACGGGTCTATGATCTGGCGGAATTCGCCCGTACCCTGCGCTGGGAGAATCCTGATGATCCGGCAAAAATGGACGGGGTCATTGAAGTGGATATGATCGCTCCTTCCATGGTGGAGCATATCAGCCAGGAAGGTCCGGGAGTTATTTCATTTGACTGGCTCATGGCCCGTCCTCCGTCCACCCAGTCGCAAGCCGATGCGGTGCGTGAAAAGGTTTTTGCCAACCCCATGCTCTCCGGGCAGATGGCTTCCGAAGACGGCAAGGCCATCTGCGTCTACCTGCCCCTGACCGACAAGTACCAGAGCTACAAAGTCTATACGGCCCTGCAGGAAAAAATTAAAGAACTGGGCGGAGATGACGAATTTCACATCACCGGACTGCCCGTGGCGCAGGATGCCATCGGCATTGAAATGTTCACTGAGATGAGCCTTGCTTCACCGCTGGCCATGGGCACTATTTTCCTGCTGCTCTATTTCTTTTTCCGCAAGCTCTCGCTGACTTTCCTGCCCATGATCATCGCCACCCTTTCGGTGGTCATGACCATGGGGACCATGATCGGCTGCGGATTTGAAGTGCATATCATGAGTTCCATGATCCCGGTCTTTTTAATGTCAATTGCGGTGGTGGACTCGATCCATATTCTATCGGAATTCTTCGACCTCTATACCCCGGAAAAGGGCAGGAAAGAGACCATTGTCGAGGTCCTGAACACCTTGTTCATGCCTATGCTTTATACCTCGCTCACTTCAGCGGCTGGTTTTATTTCTCTTGCACTCACTCCTATTCCCCCGGTCCAGATATTCGGTGTGTTTGTGGGGCTGGGCATTATGGTGGCCTGGCTGCTGACCATCATGTTCGTGCCCGCCTATATCATGGTCCTCCCGGCCCGGATTTTCAGCAACTTCGGGTTCAAGAAACACGGCAGCGACAATACCACCCTGCTGTCCCGTATTCTGGAAAAAACCGGGGGAATTTCCTACCGCTACGCAAAACCTTTACTGGGTCTGTTCCTGATCCTGCTGGTGGTCTCCGCATGGGGTATCAGCAAGATTCAAATCAACGACAACCCGGTAAAATGGTTCGCCCCCAGCCATCCCATCCGTCTGGCGGATACGGCCCTGAATAAGCATTTTGCCGGAACCTATCCCGCCTACCTGATTCTGGAAAGCGAAGACAGCGAAGTCGGCTTTTCCGAATCCGACAAACGTAAACTGGCAGATAAATTCACCGCGTTCAGCAAACAAATCTCCGCCGAATTCCCCGGTGCGGAGCAGAAGGGCGTGAATTTTATGAGCGCACTGCTGGATATGCCTAAAACGGTATCGGACAAACCGTTCCTTGATCGGGCCGTTTCTCTTGCCGCAACCAAGGCAAACGCGGCCAAGGGTGATGATTTCTATCTTTATGAAGAATTCGGCAGCTTTTTCAGTCTTGAAAAAGAGTCTTTGAAACCATTCAAGCAGCCGGAAATGCTCAGCTACCTTGCCGGATTGCAGAAAGAGATCTTCAAAGAGGGATTGGTGGGCAAGAGTATTGCCCCGGCAGATCTGGTCAGCAAAATTCATCAGGAACTGACCGATGGCGAGGAAGCCAGCTACCTGGTGCCGGAAAAAATGCAGACCGTGGGTGAATGCTACATGCAGTTCCAGCAGAGTCACCGTCCGCATGACCTCTGGCATTACGTAACCCCGGATTACAATGGTGCCTGCGTGGTTTTCCAGCTCTCCAGCGGTGACAACATGGTCATGGAAGCGGTGGAAACCTTTGTGGCCGACTACTTCCAACGTAATCCCCCGCCCTGCGATATCTCCCACAACTGGGCCGGGCTGACCTACATCAACGTGGCCTGGCAGAGCCAGATGGTGGAAGGCATGCTCCGTTCATTCATCGGCAGCTTCGCCATAGTTCTGCTCATGGCCGTGTTCCTGTTCCGCTCGCTGAAATGGGGTGTGCTGTGCATGGTCCCGCTGACCATCACCATCGCTTTCATCTACGGATTCATTGGGTTGATCGGTAAGGATTACGACATGCCCGTGGCTGTGCTCGGCGTACTTACACTGGGCATGTCCGTGGACTTCGCCATCCATTTTGTGGAGCGCAGCCGGAAAATCTACTCCAGAACCGGATCATGGAAGGAAACCCTGCCGCGCATGTACGGTGCCCCGGCAAGGGCCATCAGCCGCAACGTGCTGGTCATCGCCATTGGCTTCCTGCCCATGCTTATCTCGGCCCTGATTCCGTACCGCACCACCAGTCTGCTGCTTTCATCCATCATGATGATCTCCGGGATTATGACTCTGGTAGGCATGCCCGCTATCATCACCGTGGCTTCAAGGTTCTTCTTTGCCGGGGCCAAGCTGGAAATTCCGGCTCAGTCGAACTCTGATGAAGCAACAGTTCCCGTGAAAGTGAATCAATAATTAAGATAACGAACTACCCTCTCAAGGCGGCGAAGCCGAACTAAAAAAGTTTGGGATTCTTAAACCCTTTTCAAAGGGTTTAAGCCGCCGGAGGCAAACTCTTTTCAATAAAAGCGCGAAGCGCATCAAAACAACAGGATTAACAATGAAATCTAAAATATTATTAACAGCAATGGCACTGGTTACGGCAATAAGTGCGTCTGCAATGGCAGCACCGGACGTTGAAACAATAGTCAACAAGGCCAACCACATGGCTCTGTATCAGGGCGAAACCTGCAAGGGCAAAGTTCACCTTGAAATTACTGACAGTCAGGGCCGCAAGCGGGAACGTGATTTGAGCATCCTGCGCAAAGATGCAGGTGAGGGTGATTCCAGACAGCTGTACATGTCCTACTTCAAGGCTCCGGCGGATGTGCGCAAAATGGTCTTCCTCGTGCACAAGACCGTTGAACCGGGCAAAGACGACTCCCGCTGGCTGTACATGCCCAGTCTGGACATGGTTAAACGCATTGCAGCAGGGGATAAAAGGACCAGCTTCGCAGGTTCGGATTTTCTGTATGAGGATATTTCCGGGCGTAGCCTGCATGAGGATGTGCATGAACTGCTGGGCATTGAAAACGGCTGCTACCTGCTCAAGAACACCCCGAAAAATCCCGGGGATGTGGAATTCTCCCACTATGTTGCTTATGTGGACATGAAAACCTATGTGCCCATGCGTATGGAGTACTTCAAAGGAACGGATAAGCCGTACCGGACCATGGAAGTGCTCAAGGTTGAGGATATCGCATCAGATAAGAGCGGTGAAACTTACCCCACGGTGACAGTTTCCAAGGTCAAAAACCTTGAGACCGGAAGCGAGACGGTGATGACTTTTTCCGGCGTGGTTTATGATCTCCCGGTGAAAGAATCCATCTTCGGTGAAAGATACCTGCGCCGTCCGCCGAGGGAATTGATGCGATGAGCATGCTGAGGAGTATATGCATAATGGTCTGGCTGGTGCTGCTGGCAATACTGCTGGTGGCGGCAGCCGGGCCTGCCTCGGCTGCGGATGGCGGGGAGAGCTGGCTGGAAACATTCAGCGAGCAGTTCGCACCGCTGGAATTCAACGGATTCATCGAAGCCCGCGCAGGTGCACGCACCCAGCAGGACCCGGAAGAAAAGCAGATCTCCATGGCCGAAGTCCGCTTGCAGGGAGAGGTCTTTACCTACACCGACTGGGCGGATTTTAAGTACAAGGGAGATTTGCGTGCCGACGGGGTCACTGACCGTATTGTTTATGAAACCCGTGAACTATGGATGTTTTCCCGGCCCACGGATTTCATGGATATCAAATTCGGGCGGCAGATTCTCACTTGGGGTACGGGCGGGCTGGTCTTTTTGAATGACCTTTTTCCCAAGGACTGGCGGTCCTTCTTTATGGGCCGTGATGCGGAATACCTGAAGGCTCCCTGCAATTCAGCCAAGGTCAGTTTTTTTACCGAACTGGCTAATGTGGATTTGGTCTACACCCCGAAATTTGAACCGGACCGTTACATTGACGGGCAGTACATCTCCTACTTCAGCGGTTTGGAAGACCGTCTGGTGGGCCGGGATAATATTCTCGATACTGATGTTCCTGATGAATGGTTTGAAAATGATGAGGTTTCGGCCCGTATTTACAAGAATATCAATAACTACGAACTGGCCCTGTACGGTTATTGGGGTTACTGGAAAAAGCCCGCCGGAATGAATTCCGATGACGAGGCTACTTTTCCTGCCCTGCATGTCTACGGCGGCAGTGTGCGTGGTCAGGTCGGGCCGGGTATCGGTAATATGGAAATCGCATACTACGATTCCACCGAGAGCCGTGGTGGAACCAACAGCGGGGTGGATAATTCCGAAATACGCTATCTGGTGGGTTATGCGCAGGAGCTCTGGACCGACAGCAATTGCGAGGTGCAGTACTACGTGGAGCAGATGCTGGATTACGATAACTATCTTTCGGTGCATAATCCCGCGCATCCTAAGGATGAGTTCCGGCATGTGATCACCATGCAGTTCACGCAGCAGATGATGAACCAGAACCTGACCCTGAGTTTTGACGGCTATTATTCGCCCAGCGATGAAGATGCCTATCTGCGGCCGGGATTGCAGTACAAGGTTTCGGACCGCATGACTGTGGGTTGCGGGGCCAACATCTTCATAGGTGCCAACGAGCAGACCTTTTTCGGGCAGTTCACCAACAACTCAAACGTGTACAGTTCGATCCGGTACAGTTTTTAGCTTGACAGGTATGGTTAAGTGTCTTTATCAAATTTATATGGACAATAAAGAAGAAGCGATTCGTTACATGGCCGGAAGATTGATTCGTATCATCAACAAGCACAGCAGGATTGAGGAACAGCCCATTGTCATCGGCGAAGGGCTGGAGCTTACTCCCCGGGAAATCCGTTGCCTGCATGCCATCGGGCTGAACGAAGGTGCCAATCTCAAGACCATTGCTGAAGTGCTCGGGGTGACCAAGAGTGCTATTTCGCAGATGATGGGCAAGCTTGAGAAGCGCGGTTTTGTGCGCAAGGAATCGGCACCGGATAACCGTAAGGAATTGCTGGCCATGCTCACTGAAAGAGGGCGGGAAGCGTTTGATGTTCATCAGGAGTTCCATGAGCGGCATATGAATAACCTCAAGGAGCGGCTGGATGAATTCACCGACCCGCAGCTGGCTACTGCAGGAGCTGTGCTTGCAGTGGTGGAAACCGTTGTGGATGATCGTCTGGCGGAGATGTTCGGGAAGAAAGTTTAGATTTGATGCGCTTCGCGTTTGTTGAAAAGAGTTTGAGAATCCCAAACTTTTTTATTTGGCTTCGCCGCTTCGACTTGCGAGCGTTGCGTTTTTTGTAGATATTTTTTTATTACAATAGTTAAGTGTCTTAACTAAATTGGAGAAAATTATGAACAGCATAGGCATAGACATCGGTTATTCGTCGGTAAAAGTGGTTGTTCTTGATGAAAATAAGGACATCCTCAGGAGCAGATATGTGCTGCATAAAGGGCAGCCCGTACAGGTTCTGCTCAGGGTTCTGGAAGAACTGAAGCCGGAGCTGGCAGGCGGACTCTGCGGGGCGGTGGGCGGCAGCGGCGGGAAGATTTTTGCTGAATCTGATGCCGTTGCGTCTGTTAATGATATTGCCGCGCTGGTGGAGGGGGCCCGGTTGTTGGCTCCTGAGTGCGCTTCTATCATTGAAATCGGGGGCCAGCGGGCCGGATATATTGCCGGAGTCGCGTCAGAGAACAAAGCCGCAATGGAATTTTCCCTGAACCCGGATTGCTCGGCGGGTACCGGATCTTTCCTCGAAGAACAGGCTTCGCGCATAGGTATTGAGATTGAGGATTATTCTCGCATCGAAGATGGGGCCGGATCAACTCCCAGAATTGCCGGACGGTGCAGTGTTTTTGCCAAAACCGACATCACCCACCATCAGCAGGAGGGTGTTTCCATCCCGGATATCCTGCGCGGATTGGCCTATGCCACAGCGCGGAACTACCGCAACGCGGTCATGCGCGGATTGGCGAAGAACCCTCCTTATTTCTTCAGCGGAGGGGTTTCCCGCAACAAGGCCATTATTTTCGCTTTGCAGAAAGTTCTGCAGTTGAATGACCGACAGCTCATAGTTCATCCGCAAGGCAAGGTTGCCGGAGCTGTGGGGGCGGCACTGATCGGGTTTAAAGAACGCAATGCGGTTGATTTATCCGCTTTGATTGCCCTGTTGAAAAATCCCTGCAAACCGCTGTTCTCCGCAGAGGATAAAGTAACTCTCCCGCCTCTTGCCGGGTACGGGATTGCAGATGCGGCGGATAAACATATCTGCCGGGATATTTCCATGGAATCCGCCCCGGTGGAATGCTGGGTCGGGGTCGATGTGGGTTCCACCAGTACCAATGTTGTGCTGGTGGATGGTGAGAACCGGGTGCTCGGCTATCGCTACCTGCGCACTGCGGGTGATCCGGTTAAGGCCGTTAAGCAGGGGCTGGCCGAACTGGGCAGGGATTTTTCCGGGAAGGTCAAAGTCATGGGCGCGGCCACTACCGGGTCCGGGCGTAACATGACCGGGCGGCTCATCGGTGCGGACGTGGTCAAGGATGAGATTACCGCACAGGCCCGTGCTGCGGTTTCCCTCTGCCCGGGTGTGGATACTGTTTTTGAGATCGGCGGGCAGGATTCAAAATTCATCTCCATTAAAAACGGTGCGGTCTCGGACTTTCAGATGAACAAGGTTTGCGCGGCCGGGACCGGATCGTTCATTGAAGAACAGGCCAAGAAAATCGGTATTGCGCTGGATGACTACGCGGACACGGCTTTCAAAAGCGATTCTCCCATCAATCTCGGCGAACGCTGCACCGTGTTCATGGAGACCAGCATTGCCGCCCATCTGGCGCAGGGCGACTCAATCGAAGATATTGCCGCCGGGCTCTGCTACTCCATTATCAAGAACTACACCAACCGGGTGGTGGGCCGTAAAAAGGTCGGTACCAAGATTTTGCTTCAGGGCGGTGTGGCTTACAATCAGGCCATAATCAACGCTTTCAGGGCGGTACACGGTATGGATGTGCAGGTTCCCCCTTTCTTCAGTGTCACCGGGGCCGTGGGCGCGGCCATCATCGCCCGCGAGGAAATGGAGGGGGTAACTTTATTCAAGGGATTTGATCTGCAGGATGAGCAGCCGGAAATTGCGGAAGCAGAACCCGCACCGCAGTTTGCACCCGGATCATTCAACAGACAGGTGCAGGATTTCATTTTCCGTGATTATGACGGAACCATTGACCGGAACCAGAAGACCGTGGGCATGCCCCGCTCCCTGTTCACATTCGGCATGTTCACCCTGTTTCATACCTTTTTTAAAGAACTGGGTATGAACGTGGTTCTCTCCGAACCCACTTCCGGTGAAACCATCAGGCTGTCACAGGAGTACTCCCTTGACGAGACCTGTTATCCGGTCAAGCTGGTCAATGGACACGCTGCGGAACTGGTTGCGCGCGGAGTGGATTACCTTTTCTTTCCTGATCTTTTCACCGCTTTCCATCCCCATTCCAGGTCCCGTCAGACTTACGGATGCGCTTACATGCAACTGGCCTTCAAAATCGTCAGCGAGGCCATGAAGCTTGATGAAAAGAACATCAAAATGCTGGCCCCGACTCTGGCTTTCAGTCAGGGGCCTGAGTTCATGCAGTCCCAGTTCATGGCTCTGGGTAAACAGTTGGGTAAAAGTCCGGAAGAGGCCGGGGCGGCCCTTAAAGCGGGGATGGCGGCCTATCAGGGCTTGCAGCAGCGCATGAAGGAGCGGGGTCGCGAAACTCTGGCCTCCCTTGATCCCAATGCCAAGGCTTTTGTGCTCATCTCCAAGATCTACGGGGTGGCCGATCCGGTACTGAACATGGGTATCCCGGACAAGCTTGCGGAGCTGGGCTACCGGACCATTCCCCTTTTCGACCTGCCGGAATCGGACATTTTTGAGGAGCATCCCAATATGTTCTGGCCCTTCGGGCAGCATATGCTGGCTGCAGCAAAGCTGGTCGCCAAGCATCCCAACCTCTATCCCATCTTCCTGACCCACCACGGTTGTGGACCGGATACGGTTTTCTCCCATTATTACGGGGAAATATTCAAGGATAAACCTTCCCTGACCATTGAGGTGGACGAGCATTCTTCCAGTGTGGGCGTGCAGACCCGTGTCGAGGCTTTTGTGAACAGCCTGAACAAAGTGCCGGAACGTGAAGCTCTTGCCGTGGAAGAGTATGTGAACATGGGCAGCTCCGATCCGGTGAACATCATGACCGACTATTCGCGGCTTGGTGCCGGGCCGTTGCTGCTGCCGGATGTTTATCCTTATTCCACCATCGGTTGCGCCATGCTCAAGGCCAAGGGAATTGATGCACGGGTCATTCCACCCAGCTCAAAGGAATCCGTGGATACCGGGCGCAGGTTTTCTTCAGGGAATGAGTATTTTTCTCTGACCGCCCTGCTGGGCGAAGTGCTTTCCGGTCTGCAGAAGTACAATGGCAACGGAACCCGGCCCTCCGTGCTTTTTCCCCAGAACGAAGGTGCCGAAGTGGACGGGCAGTATTCCCGGTTCCTGCGTTGTGTTCTTGATCAGGAAGGGCTTGAGGATGTGCAGCTGATTTCACCGTTCATGGAGGAATTGCGTCTGCTCAAAGACAGGGAAGCTGAAAAGCTGTTTCTCTGCCTGCTGGCCGGGGATCTGGTGCTGCATACCCCGCTGGCATTACGGGCCGAGACCCTTGAGTTTATGGTCCGACTGGCCTCCCGCGAGCAGTTGGATATTGAGAAGCTGGAATCCACAGCCCGCATCGTCCGGGAAACCCTTGCCCGGCAGGATCATGACGGAGCCATCATGGCCATCGGCGAACCGCTGGTCCTATTCAAATCACTGCTCAACGACAACACCTTCGGCAGGCTGGAGGAGCAGGGTCGCAGGATCATTTACGCCCCCTTAAGCGAGTACCTCTGGAACCTCTGGTACGACTACTACAACTACAACAAGATCGATGCCGATCCATCCCTGCGCAGCAATATTGCGCTTTTCAAGGAATACATGGAGCGGGTTTCCGGTTGTCTCGGCGAGTTCAGCCATTACGAACGTGATTTCGGTTCGCTGAAGAAAATAGCGGACCGGGGGCTCGGTTACTATTCCGGTGCTTTCGGCCGTTATCGCGGAGCCAAGATTATGGATGAAGTTCCCGGCGTCAAAGGGGTGATTTCCGTAACATCCATGTACGAAAACACCGGAATCAGCCTCGGCATCCTCAAGGACCGCCTTGATGACAAGCCTTATGCCCCGATTCTCTCCCTGACTTTTGACGGCAACCGCAATGAGAATAACAGGCTCAAAGTGGATTCCTTTCTCTACAACCTTTAAATCGCTGCAAAGAGGTTTTTCATGAATAAAGAACATCATCCCGGAATGCGCTGCAAAGGCGGACACCACCGCCGGGGGCCGACCAGTTACGGCATGCATGATTCCAATCTGGTTTTCAAAACCCTCGGGCTGCAAACCGGATCTATCTTCCTTGATCTTGGTTGCGGTCCCGGAGATTACTCTGTCCACGCCGCCTGCGACGTGGGGCCTTCCGGCAGGGTTTACGCCCTTGACAGCAACGGTTCCATGCTGGAGCAGGTCAAGGCGCAGGCATTGGATAACGGATTGCGTAATATCAGGACATTTCTCGGCGACATGACCGGGAGACTTCCTTTTGAGGATTCCAGTGTGCAGACCTGTTTTATGAGCACCTCCCTGCACTGCATGAGTCTTGATGAGTACGGGGAAGCAATTTTCAGTGAAATCCACCGGGTCTTGGAATCGGGCGGACAGTTGGCCGTACTGGAGTGCAAAAAGGAAAAGACCGACTTCGGTCCGCCGCTGCACATGCGCATTTCCGGGGAAGAACTCAAAGCAGTGCTGGGACCGTTGGGGTTCACTGAATCGAACTATATTGATCTTGGGTTTAATTACCTGATTTGTTTTACTAAAGATAGATAGAAAGGAAATCGTACATGAAAATACTGAATCTTTACGGTTCGCTGAACGGGCAGACCGAGAAAGTGGCCCTTGAAATTGAAAAAGAAGCTGTCCGGGCAGGGCATGAGGTTTCCACCTTCAATCTCAAAAAAGAGGGTATCCTGTTTGAACTGCTCGATTATGATCTGACCTTTATAGGCTCCGGTGTTTATACATGGCTGCCGGGCAAGGCCGTGCAGGGCTGGATTGACCGACAGCTGATGCATGCCCGTGACAATAATCTGATCCTGCCCGGTTCTCCGCGTATTCCCGGTAAATTCGCCTGCGTATACTGCACCTACGCCGGACCGCATACCGGGGAGGCCGAGGCTGTCCCGGCCATCAAGTATATGGGGCAGCTTTTCGACCATCTGGGTATCACCGTTGCTGATGAATGGGCGGTTGTGGGTTCTTTTGTTCCAAAGAAGATGCAGCATTTCAATACTTCGGGCCGCCTCGGAGATATCGAGGGGCGTCCCAATGCCGATGACCTGAAGCAGGTTCGCGGAAAGGTGGCTGGGCTGCTCGGTTCTTTGGAGCCTTGTATGGTATAATGATTTAAGTCGTCTGTTGATACGTGGATATGAAGGCCGGAGCTGTTGAAGTTCCGGCTTTTTTTGTATTGAACAGTATTATAATTCAGAATTGTTTACATAAAGCTCACTATTGGCTATCTTTCCTGATATTTACTTTCCGCTTTTCTTTTCGCTCTTTATGATCTCCGTGCTTTCCGGGAGGATGTCCTGATGGTTTTGAATAGATTGTTAATTGCTGTTCTTCTTTTACTCTCCGCGCAGTGTGCATTTGCGGCAGAGCAGGATCAGCATTCCCTCTCGGTTGTTTATTGTGAAGATTGCCAGCCCTTTGAATTCCTAAACAGTGCCGGGGAGGCAGACGGTCTGATCATGGATTACTGGAAACTCTGGTCGGAAAAGACCGGGGTGAAGCTGGATTTGAAGCCTGCCCGGTGGAAGGATACTTTGCGTATGGTCCGCGAAGGGCAGGTCGATGCCCATGCCGGACTTTTTTATAGTAAAAAGCGGGATGAGTATCTGCAATACGGTGAAGCTTTGAGCCGGGGCGATACCCAGATATTTTACCATAAAGCATTGCCTGTGGAGAGCAATGAAGATGTTTCCCCATACCGGGTCGGGATACTTGCCGGGGATCTGTCAATTGATATCATGCGCGAGAAGCAGCCGGAGACCGTTCTGGCCGAGTATCCGGACTTTGAATCCCTTATGTCGGACCTTGAAAAGGGCAGACTCAAGGTCTTTGTTGCCGAAACCCTGATCGGTCTTTCCTATCTTCGGGAATATGATCTTATTTCTAAATTTCAGTATAAAACCGGGCAGCCCCTTTACCGTAATGATTGGCTGGTGGCTGTGCCGGAAGGGCGGGAGCAGATTCTTTCCGTTATCAATGACGGAATGGATAAAATCAGCGGCAATGAAAGGCAGGCTATCAATCGTAAATGGGTGGCTGCTGCAAAAGGACGCTCGCCCGACTGCCTGACCATCGCTCTTGACCGTGACTACCCGCCTTTTTCATTGCTCGGCCCGGACGGTGCCCCCACCGGATTACTGGTGGATTTGTGGAAGGCATGGAGTGCGCAGACCGGAATCCCAGTTAATTTCATGCCCGACAGCTGGGTCGGGACCATGGAGGCCGTCAGGAACGGCAATGCCGATATTCATTCCGGGCTTTTCCGCTCAAAGGACAGGAAGGAATTTCTTGATTTTTCCTACCCCCTGTTCAGGGTGGATACGTCCCTGTTCTGTAGGGAGGACCAGAAACAGCCCGGTGGGCTGGATAAGATGAACGGAAAGAAAGTTGCCGTTTTGGATGGTTCTTTTCAGCAGAACTATCTGCAGAAGAAATTTCCGGGAGTCGAAGCTGTCCCATTCCCGAATAGCGAGGCCATGGTCCTGGCCGTTTTGAAAAACAATGTGAATGCTTTGCTGCACGAGGTGCTTCCTGTGGAGGCGGAGCTGAGCGGCTGGCAGATGAAAGGGGCTTTGACCAAGGGAAAGGAACCTGTGTTTTCCAATTCCATCCGGGCCGGGGTGCTCAAGGGTAAACCGGAGCTCATACAGAAGATAAATGCGGGGTTTGAGCGGATTCCCTATCAGGTCTATGCGGATATTGAGAAACGTTGGATTTCTGACCCTGATGAATATTACTACTCTTTGGAAGACGATACTTTTAATTTGAGTCCTGATGATCTTAAATGGCTCGATAAACATCCGCAGATCACCATCGCCATCATGAATGCCTGGCCTCCGCTTGATTATGTTAATGATCGCGGGGAACCCGAAGGACTGGGTGTTGATTATGTGAACCTGCTCAACAAACGGCTGGGCAACAGGCTCAAGATTGTGCCCGGACCGTTCAAGGAAAATCTGGAGTCGGTCAAGGAGAAGCGCATCGACGCCCTCATGGATGTGACTCCCAAGAAGGACCGCGAACCGTATGTCCATTTCTCCGATCCTTATATGGTCATTCCCCATGTGATTGTGGGTCGTACGGACGGTTACGAGTTTAGCGATGAAAAGCAGCTGAGCGATAAAACCATTGCCCTTGAGCGCGGTTTTTTCAATGTGAAATATTTCCGGGATAATTATCCCATGGCGCAGGTAAAGGAGTTTCCGGATACCCTTGCGGCACTGGAAGCCGTCGCCCATGGTGAGGTAGATGCTTACGTGGGCAACAGGGCGGTGGCCGTCTACCTTATTGAACGCAATCTGCTTACCAATCTGGAAGTGCAGGGCAAGCTGAAGACAAAAGGTTCCGTGCTGGCTATCGGGGTGCGTAAGGACTGGCCGGAACTTGCCGCTATTTTTGACCGGGCCTTAAAATCAATCAGCCGTCAGGAAGAGCGTGAAATCCTGAAAAGGTGGACCGGGGAAGGCAATCAGCGCAGGGTGGAACTGAGTCGGGAAGAACAGCTCTGGCTGCGTTCCAGCCCGGCTGTCCGCTTTTGCGTAGACCCGGACTGGCTGCCCCTTGAACGCATTGATCCCGGTTCAAAACAGTACGAGGGAATTTCCGCAGACCTGTTGCAACTTGTGGCTGAGCGCACCGGGCTTTCCCTTGAGCTGGTGCCCACGGAAAAATGGAGCGAGTCCGTTGATCTGGTCCGGAAAGGCAAGACCGACATGCTGGCTGCGGCCAGTGAGACTGAAGAGCGTAAAGAATTTCTCAATTTTTCCAGTCCCTACATAAATCTTTCAGAAGTTGTTGTTGTCCGGCAGAATATGCCTTTTATTTCCAGTGTGGAAGATCTGGCCGGCATGCGTATCGGAGTCAGTGCCGGTAATGCTGCGCACAAATATCTGGAGACAAGTTATCCGCAGCTGAAGCTAGTGCCGGTGAACGGGGCCTTGAACGGACTTAAAATGGTAGCTGAAGGGCAGGTCGACGGTTACGTGGGGACACTGGAAGTGCTCGGTTACCTGATCAACCAGAACGGATTGTACAATCTCAAGGTCGCTTTGCAACTGCCTGTCACCCGGCAGCTCTGTTTTGCCGTACGTAAAGGGATGTCGCCGTACCTTATTTCTATTCTTAACAAAGGAATCGGCTCCATTACCGAAAGGGAATCCGAGGCGGTTATCCGCAAGTGGATCAGTTTGCGGGTGGAAGGCGGTTTGAATTTGTGGATGGTGGCCAAGATTGTCCTCGGCATCGGCAGTGTGGCCGGATTGATCCTTTTTGTGGTTGTCCGGGCCAACAGGCGTCTTGCCGGGGAAGTTCAGATGCGCATGGAGGCCGAGCAGGAGATGCTCAAGGCCCGTGACAAGGCCGAAGAAGCCACAAGGGCCAAGAGTGATTTTCTGGCCCGTATGAGCCATGAGATCAGGACACCCATGAATGCCATCATCGGTATGAGCCATCTGGTCCTGCAGACGGAGCTGACCGCCAAGCAGCACGATTACCTTTCCAAAATACGGGCCGGGGCCAATAACCTGCTGGGCATCATCAATGATATCCTTGATTTTTCCAAGATCGAGGCTGGAAAAATGGATATGGAAAGCATTCCTTTCCGGCTGGATGAGACCATGGACAACCTTGCCAATGTGGTTGCGGTAAAAGCCGAGGAAAAAGGGCTGGAGGTCCTTTTTCATGTCAGTCCCGATGTTCCCAACGATTTAATAGGCGATCCTCTCCGTCTTGGTCAGGTGCTCATCAATCTTGCTAACAACGCCACCAAGTTTACTGAAGAGGGCGATATTGTCATTTCTGTGGAAAAACAGGATGAGACTGACGACAGCGTGACCTTGTTTTTCTCGGTAATTGATTCGGGTATCGGCATGACCAAAGAGCAGATGGGCAGGCTTTTCCAGTCCTTTTCACAGGCTGACGGCTCCACTACCCGTAAATACGGCGGCACCGGACTGGGGCTGGCTATCTGTAAACGGATTGTGGAAATGATGGATGGCAGTATCAGGGTAGACAGCATGCCCGGCCATGGTTCCACCTTTGCTTTCACGGTTGTACTGGGCAAAGGGGAGAAAGCCTCGGTCAGCTATATTCCCGCTGCGGACCTGCGCGGCCTGCGTGCTTTGGTGGTGGATGATAATCCCACTGCACGGGCCATCCTTTCCGAGGCATTGGAAAGCATGAGCTTCAAGGTCAGTACCGCTGCTTCCGGGCAGGATGGGCTGGATATGCTTGAGCTGGCTTCCAAAGAAGGTGAGCCTTACGAACTTGTGTTGCTGGACTGGAAAATGCCCGGTCTGGACGGCATAGAAACCGCCCGCATGATTGAAGAGTATGCCGGGCAGAAACTACCTAAAATTCTGATGGTTACTGCCTACGGGCGGGAAGAGATTATGGAGCAGGCCAAAGGTGCCGGGCTTGAAGCCTATCTGATTAAGCCGGTCAACCAGTCGGTTCTTTTTGATACTATCATGGGTGTTTTCGGCCATGATGTTGAGCGTAAGACAAAACGGACTTTGCTTTTTTCTAAAGAAACTGAAGGCTTGAGTGATATTCGAGGGGCACGGGTTCTGCTGGCTGAAGACAATGAAATCAACCAGCAGATAGCAGTTGAGCTGCTTGAGAAAGCGGACATGGTTGTTGAAGTTGTCGACAACGGGCTGGAAGCAGTGCAAAGTGTTCTGCAAAATGAATATGATCTGGTGTTTATGGATATCCAGATGCCGGAGCTTGACGGTCTGTCCGCGGTTTCCCGGATCAGGGAACACGAAATCAGCGCAGAGGAATTGCCTGTTGTGGCCATGACCGCCCACGCCATGGCCGGAGACCGGGAAAAGAGTATTAAAGCCGGGATGAATGACCATATTACTAAACCCATCGATCCTGATCTGCTCATGGCGACTTTGGTGAAGTGGATTACTCCCGGACAAAGGGATCTGCCGGAAGGATATGTTTCCACTACGGAACTTAAAGAGCGGGAGCTTGCTGAAAACAGCCTGCCTCTTGATGGTCTGCCGGGTATCAATGTCAAATCCGGGCTGGTGAAGGTTTCCGGTAACCGGGAATTATACAGGAAACTGCTCAACCAGTTCCGGGCCAAATACCTCAGCTCAGTAGATGAAATCCGCGAACAGCTGAGGATCGGTGAAATTGAAACCGCCACCCGTACAGCCCATACCGTGAAAGGGGTGGCCGCCAATCTGGGGGCGGATGATCTGGCCCATGCTGCAGGTGAGGCGGAACGCGCCTTGCGCGGCGGGGAAACAGAATTGGAAGAGTTACTAATAGACATGTCCGGCCGGATGGATATTGTTGCGCAGGCTCTGGATGAGCTTTTGCCGGAAGAGGATGAAAATATTTTACGATCCGCCACTGAAATACAACAGGCGGAAGCATCCGGCGAGGGGCCGGATCCGGATGAATTGCAGGATAAGTTGCAACGTTTTGTTGTTCTGGTAGATGAGAATGTAGCGCAGGCCATGGAATTTGCAGCAGAGATAGAGAAAATGGTTTCCGGCACAGCTATGGCGGAATCTGTTGGTAAGATAGTTCAGGCCATGGATGATTTTGAAACAGATGAAGCCCGCGATGAAGCACGGGCTCTTCTTGATTCGCTAGCTGAGGAACAGGGGTAGGCTATGAAACAGGTACTTATTGTTGATGACACCGTGGAGAACTTACAGGTTCTTATGGAGGCCCTTAAGGGCGAATATGCCGTTGTTACCGCCAAGAACGGGGAAAAGGCTCTTGAACTGGCTGTGAATAAGCCCCGGCCGGACATCATCCTGCTGGATATCATGATGCCGGGAATGAACGGCTACGAGGTCTGCGAAAGATTGAAGGCCGATGTGCGCACAAAGGATATTCCGGTCATCTTCATCACCGTGCTTATGGAAGAAGAGGACGAGGCCAGAGGTCTGGCTCTTGGGGCTGTGGATTACATTGTGAAGCCTTTTTGCCCGGATCTCGTAAAGGCAAGGGTCAAGAACCAGCTGGATCTCAAGGAGCATAAGGATCATCTTGAAAGGCTGGTTAAAGAGCGTACCAAAGAGCTTGCTCTGGTCAAGAAGGTGACCATCGAATGCCTCGCCACTTTGGCTGAATGGCGGGATCCTGAAACAGGTGGGCACATTGCCCGGACCCAGAACTATGTAAAGATTCTGGCTGAACATGCCATGAAACGGGAAGAGTTCGCTTCCGAGCTCAATGAGGAATTGATTGAAACCCTCTATCTTTCCGCTCCGCTGCATGATGTGGGCAAGGTCGGCGTTGCCGATGCCATTCTGCTCAAGCCGGGGAAGCTTACCGATGAAGAGTTTGAAGAAATGAAGAAGCATTCCCAGTACGGTTGTGATGCCTTGGCCGGGGCGGAAAATACCCTTGGCGGAAACTCATTTTTGCATCACGCCCGCGAGATTGCTTTTTACCATCATGAAAAATGGGACGGAACAGGGTATCCCAAGGGAACTTCGGGTGAGGATATCCCCCTTTCCGCGCGGATAATGGCCATTGCCGATGTATATGATGCCTTGATTTCCAAAAGGGTTTACAAAGATCCTTTTCCGCATTCAAAGGCGGTAAAGATCATTGCCGAAGGACGCGGGACCCATTTTGATCCCCGGCTGACTGATATCTTTCTGGATATTCAGGAGGAGTTCAGGGGGATCGCCCTTGAGTTTGCTGATTTCGATGAGGAACGGGAAACCCTCAAACAATAAGGGAGCGGCTATGAGCGACAAGCCCACCGTGCTGGCAGTGGATGATACCCCCGAAAACCTGCACATACTCATGGACCTGCTCAAGGATGATTACGCCATTCTCGCTGCCAAGGACGGGGAAAAGGGACTGAAGCTGGCCCGGTCCAAGGATCCGGATATCATTCTGCTTGATGTCATGATGCCGGGCATGGACGGTTACGAGGTCATCAACCGGCTTAAGGCCGAAGAAAAGACAAAGGATATTCCGGTTATTTTCGTTACTTCACTGAATGAGGCCGGGGACGAGACAAAGGGGCTTGCCCTTGGAGCCATTGATTATATCACCAAGCCTTTCAATCCGGACATCGTCAAAGCCCGGGTCAGGAACCATCTTGAACTCAGGGAAGCTGTCCGTGTGCGTGAAGACGTGGAACGCATCATGCGCCATGACCTGAAATCTCCGTTAACCAGCGTGATCAGCCTGCCTCAGTTAATCCTTATGTCCGGTGAGTATGATGAGCATGTTAAATCCATGCTCGCCCGTATTGAGGATGCCGGTTACACTCTGCTTTCCATGGTCAATATGTCTACTGCCCTGTTTAAGATGGAGCGTGGTACTTACAGTTTTGTCCCGGAATCAATGGATATGGCCGCTGTGGTGCGTAAGGTGTTTATCGGGCACGAGGACACTGCCCAGATGCGCGGGATTGAGCTTGTTCTTGAAATTGAGGGAACTCCGGCAGGACCGGAGCAGGAATTTACTGTTTCGGCAGAGGAGCTGCTTTGTTATTCCATGCTGGCTAATCTGGTGGGTAATGCTGTGGATGCCTGCCCCAAGGGTGGGGACGTCCGGGTCAGTCTGCAGCGGATGGAAGGAGCTGTGCAGATTTCAGTGCGTAATCCCGGAGAGGTGCCGGAAGATATCAAAAGTCGTTTTTTTGCAAAGTACGCCACATCCGGCAAAGACCGGGGAACCGGGCTGGGAACCTATTCGGCAAAGCTTATCGCCAAGGCCCACGGAGGCAGTATTTCCATGGAAAGCGTTGACGGTGAAGTTGTAGTAGCTGTCACCATTCCTCAGCCATAAGGCGGCTGATCTCAGCTTGAGAAGACTTCCCGCAATTTTTTTTCAAGAGTGATTGGAGTGAAAGGTTTTACAATATAGTTGGTTACACCCGCGGACACAGCTTCCACAACCAGTTCCTGTTCCGCTTCGGCGGTAACCATGATTACGGGCAGTTTTTCATATTTCGGTATGGACCTGATTTCCCGCAGAAATTCCAATCCGCTCATTCTGGACATGTTCCAGTCCAGAAGAACCAGTTCGGTGGCTGCATTTTCCTTCAGTTTATCAAGGGCCATAAGCCCGTCTTCTGCATAATGCAGGTTGAAATATCCCAGCATTCGCATAATATCCGCGACGGTACGCCGCATGGCCTGATGATCATCAACAATCAGTATGGTTGCGCTTTTTGGCAGCATGTAAGTCTCCGTTATTCTCCGGCTTTTGCTGTGTTAGTTAACCTGTTTCGGACTTGAGAGCAATCCGTTGCCTTTAATTCTTTAAGAACTTTTAAAAAATGGTTTGGTCATAAATATGGAATGTACACTTGATTTCTCCGCTGTAATTTTTGATTTGGACGGCACACTGCTGGACACTCTTGGTGATATTGCAGCTGCCGCTAATTCCGCTCTTTCGCGCATGGGTTACCCAACCCATCCGGTGGATGCCTACCGGGGATTTGTTGGCGACGGCGCAAGGACGCTCGCCATGCGTGTATTGCCTGAAGATAAACAGAATCAGGAGGATTATGAGCTCTTTGTTCCTGTCTTGCTTAAGGAATTCGAAGAGGAACTGAACAAGCATGTTCGCCCCTACGGAGGTATCCCAGAAGTGCTGCGGGAGTTCCTTTCCGCCGGGAAGAAAATTGCCATCCTGTCCAACAAGCCGCACGAGTATGCCATTGAGGCTGTTAAGATGTTTTTGCCGGGAATAGATTTTTTCGCTGTCTACGGCGGACGCAATGACGTTCCGCTCAAGCCCGAACCGGACGCTGCGCTTGATCTTGCGGAAAAAATGGGTGTTTCTCCGCATCAGACCCTGTTTGTGGGCGATACTGACGTGGATATCAGAACCGGGGTCAATGCGGGGATGATTTCAGTCGGCGCAGGTTGGGGCTTCCGAGGTGAAAAGGAACTTGTTCAGGCCGGGGCCAACATTGTTCTGGACACCCCGGCAGATCTGGTTTCGCTGCTCTAAATTTTTGCCCGTAATCTTAAAAACAGTCTGGAAAGCCCATGGTGAACACCGTGGGCTTTTATTTTGTCAAAAAATTCTGATTACCCTTTTATCTTTGCTGTTATTTTACTATGCTGCTGGTTAGATGTGTGATCTGTTCAGTCTATACGGGGTGAGTATATGAAAGTTTTTGTAGGGGACATAAAAACAGGAATGCGTCTTTCTGAGGACGTGAAAGGTGCCAACGGCAGGTTTTTGCTGGCTGCGGGCACTGTCATTGAGGAACAGCATTTGCGCATTTTTAATATCTGGGGCGTCAGCGAGGTTGATGTTGATAGTGCGGGTGCTGAACAGGATGAAGAGCTGGACCCCGTAATATTGCAGATTGCCGGAGAATATGTAGACGGTCTTTATGCGCATGCTGATATGACAGTGCCGCCTATGAGTCTTTTGCGTGATGTCAGCCTGAAGCATTTTGCCGGTGAGCTTGAGAAAAACAATGACTTACCCCAGATTATTTCTACGGGTGTACTTCCTGAGATGCCGGAGGCCCCTCTTTACCCCAATGTGGGTGCTTTTTTGAAGAACGGTATTTCTTTCGTGTCGTTCCCGGATATTTATTACAAAATAGTAGAAGCTCTCGATGATCCCGGGACGACTTCTGAAAGTCTTGCGGATATTATCTCCAAGGATTCCGGTTTGAGTGCTAAACTGATCAGTGTCGTGAACAGCCCTCTGTATGGCTTCAGTCTGCCGGTGGAGTCCTTGAGCAGGGCAGTTTCCCTTGTGGGGACAAGTGGAGTGTGTCAGTTGGCTCTCAGTGTGTCGGTCATGGAGGCTTTTAAAGGCGGAGGCAACTCTTTGCTCTCCATGGCTTCTTTCTGGAAGCATTCTTTGGCATGTGCCGTTTTCTGTCGCATTCTTGCTGCACAGATCCCCGGCGTGTCTCAGGATAAATGTTTTGTTGCCGGGATGCTGCACGATATTGGGCTGCTTATACTGCTTGAACAATATCCGGTTCAGGTGGAGCTGACTTTTGTGTTGAGCAGGGAGCTTGGTTTGACCTGCTGTGAAGCTGAATCGAGGGTTTTCGGCTTTGATCATTGTGAGCTGGCAAAAGAAATTTTCGGGCTGTGGAATATTCCTCCCTCTCTTACGGCTGCAGTGGCCGGACATCATGGAGGAGAGCTGAATGAATTTTGTATTGAATCAGCTATCTGCTCCGTTGCAGACTCAATGGCTCTGGCAATGCAATACGGGGCTGACGGTCTTGGTTTTGTAAATACCCCGTATCATGGAGCTTGGGATGCTCTCGGTCTACCTGATGGTGCGGTTGTTACCACCATATTGAAAGCAAATCGTCAGATTGCGGATATCCTCGCTATTTTCGGAGGTTAGAGTGGACGATAAACTGTTGATCAATTTTCAGCGGCAGCAGATTAAAACTCTGCAGGAGGAGAAAGCCGCGGCCATGGATGCCCTTGATCTGGCCCGTGAGCTGGGCGGGATCGGCCTTTCGCGGGAGCAGCCTTCATTAGGAAAGTTGCTGTATGATATATGTATCCGCGCCAACCAGATGATTCCGTTTAAATCCTGTGCGGTTTACCTTGTTGATAGTGAAACACAAGATTTTGTTCAGGCGCGTTCCTATCCGGAACTGTCGGATAGAGGGCTGGAAAAGGAGGTTGACTCCTTGATTGCGGATCAGTCTTTTGCTTATGCCCTGCAGTCTGACGGACCTGTCTTTTTTCTTGATTCAACAGGAAACAGCCATATCCTGCTGCACTCGCTGGCCACTCCGTACCGGGTTCGGGGAATGTTCGTGGGGGAGATGCTTCAGAGCAAGGATGAAATTCTGGACACAACCTTGAAACTATTTTCCGTGTTTCTGCTTTCTGCGGTCAATGCCCTTGAAAACTGCGAGACCCATGAGTTCATGCGCAATCACAGCCAGGAGTTGGAGCGCAAGGTTCAGCAGCGGACTCTGGAGCTTGCTGATGCATATGACCGGATGAATGTCACTCTGGACGGCATGCAGGCCGGAGTTATGGTGGTGGAAGCTGAAAACCACAGGATTGTTGATGCAAATCCCAAGGCTTTGGAAATGTTTGGGATGGAATGGGAAGAGCTGATCGGGCAGGAGTGCTTTAATGTGATCTGCACTGCGTTCAGGGGCAAATGCCCTATTGTTGATCTTGGGCTGAAGGAAAAAAACGGGGAGTATGTTATCGAACGCAAGGACGGAATTCAAATTCCGATCCAGAAAACCGTCAGCCGGGTCATGATCGACGGCAAGTTGCATATGGTTGAAAATTTTATTGATATCAGCGAGCAGAAAAAACTGCTTGACCTGAAAGAGGATGTAGAGCGCATCATGCGCCACGACCTGAAAGGGCCGCTGAACGGCATTATCGGCCTTCCGGAAGTCCTGCTCATGGATGAAGACAACCCTCCGACTGAAAGCCAGCGCGAGATTCTGGAGTATATACAGACCTCAGGTTACAAGTTGCTGAATATGATCAACCTTTCTCTTGACCTGTATAAAATGGAGACAGGTACCTATGAGTACCGCCCGGCGGTGGCGGATATATACAGCACTGTCCATTCTGTTCTCAAGGATCTGGTTGAACTGAGTAATTATAAAAAAATTGTTTTCAAAATGCAGTTTGACGGAAAGGATGTGGGCGGTGATTTTTCTTTCAATGTCCGTTGTGATGAATTTCTGACCTATTCACTTTTGTCCAATCTGTTGAAAAATGCAGTGGAGGCATCACCGGCAAATGAAGCAATTACCTTTGCTGTGAGCCGTACTGCAGGAAAAATCCTTTTACGGATTCATAATATGGGCGAAATCCCGGAAGATATACGTGATACTTTTTTTGAAAAATATGTAACAGCTGAAAAGTCCGGAGGAACCGGGCTGGGAACATATTCAGCAAGGCTTATCACCGAAACCATGGGCGGAAGCATTTATTTTGAAACCTCCCGGGAAAAAGGGACTTCAATTTTCATTGAACTGCCGCTCATGGCATAAGAGACTATTATAATCATAAGTTGTTTGAAAATAAATGGTTAACGTGATACGTTTAAAAAGTGTCTTTTCGCAATTCCAGCCTGTGAGGTCGCGTAATGAAAATTTTGGTTGCTGAGGATGATTTTGCCTCCAGAAACTTCCTGCAGCTTTTTTTAAGAAAATACGGTGAAGTTGATGTTGCTGTGAACGGCGCAGAAGCTCTGGAGGTCTTCAAAGCCGCTACGGAGGAAAATGATCCATACCAGTACGTGTTCATGGACATTATGATGCCGGAGAAAAACGGACTGGATGCGGCCCGCGAAATCAGGGAGATCGAGAGGGAGTTCAAGGTTGTTCCGGCAAAGGAAAGTGTAATAATAATGGTAACTGCTTTGTCGGATGTTAAAACCGTATTTGAAGCTTTTAATAAAAGTGAAGCTACCGATTACATAACCAAACCCCTTACTGTTGAAATCCTGACAGCAAAGCTGAAGGAAATAGGATTGATTAAAGATGAGTGAAGGATTTGAACCGGATCTGTTTCTGACTGAATTTGTACATGAGTGCCGTGAAGCTGTTGAGCTGGCGGTTCAGGACGTGCTTAATCTTGAAGAAAAGCAGGATCAGGATTCCATAGACCGTATCTTCAGGGTTTTACACAGCATTAAAGGTAATTCTTCCATGATGGGCTATATGGATTTATCCAAGTTTGTCCATAAGGTGGAGGATGCCTGTTCCGATATCCGTTCCGGTCAAAGGGAGATCGATAGGGAAGTTATCTCCGTGCTGCTTAAGAGTTTTGATCTGGTGGAAGAGGCTTTTGAAGCCATATTTGAAGAGGGGCATGATAAGATTGATTACAGCGGCGGCTACAATTTGTTCGGTGCTGCCGGGGATTCTGCCTTAAAACCGCAATCCGCTTCTTCCGAACCTGCCATACCCGAGCCTGTAGAAAAGAAACAACCCGAAGCATCTGTCCCGGAAGGGAGCGTTGCCGAACCGGTTGAGCCTGTTGCCGAGTCGGCAGTAGGTGTAATTGAGGTCAGAAAAGATCCCACCGCGCTGATCGTTGACGATGATTTTGCCAACCGTAAGATTCTGAGTACTTTTCTGTCCAAGTATATGCCCTGTTATGTGGCAAAGGACGGTGTTGAGGCTATTCAGGCTGTTTCGGAAAGTCTTTCCGGTAATGCTCCCCGTTTCGATGTGATCATGCTCGATATCATGATGCCCAATATCGACGGGTTGCAGGCATGTAAAGCCATCCGTCAGATGGAGCGCGGCAGCAATGCTGATGCCTTCGGCAAAGAATCCAAAATTTTCATCGTCAGCAGTCTGGATGACGATAAGACCATCCACAAGGCTGTCTACGAGTGTCAGGCCGACAGTTATATTGTAAAACCGGTCATGTTTGAGAATTTGAAGAAGCAGTTGGCGCGTTTTAAGTTGATTGCGCCTTAAAGAGTGTTTGGAGCTGAGATAGTCCCGGAATGACATTGTTCATCCCGGGATCATTATTTATTGAAAAATAAAGATACTACTCAGTAAAATTTTTAGACAACATATCAAGCTCAAATCCAGCTTCTTTCTGATGGCGAATTGCTAACACCACTACTGGGCCAAATCCGTCATATCTGTACAAAGCAACATAACCTGTTGAACCGAAACCAATTATTTGTTCACGGAATTCAAGTTCCATGTTTTCAACTGGTCGTCCTGATTCAGGAAGTTGGGCCAATTGCTGCAAAGACCGAGCTATAGTTTTACCTACTCTTTGCGCTGCCTCGTTGTCTTTTGTGTGCAGGAATTGCCGAATACGTTTAAGGTCTTTTGTTGCAGCGGCGGAAAATATCAACTGTGGCATTCAGGTGCCGGTCCTTCGTCTTCTGTACCCCATGATTCAAGCCAGCCAAGAACTTCTTTGGAAGTCGCGTGAAGTCCTGTTTCCTGATAGTTTTGCCACGCTTCCAGTGCTTCCTGTTTATACGTTTCCCGTCTTTCCTCTCGCTCAACATATTGTTTGATTGCTTCGCGCATTAACCAGTGTGAAGAGCGTTGTTTTGTTTCAGCAAGTTTTTTTACCCTTGCTTTTATTGAACCATCAAGCTTGATAGAAGTTGGTGAAGTTTTCATTATTGCCTCCTGTAGTAAAAGGTAATACCTTTTGCTACCAGGCGCAAGCCCTTCCCCCTACACATACCGCGCATAATCAGTGACCAGAAGGTGGATCGGTTCCTCGTCTTCGTCCACTTCGGGAAAGCGGGGCATTGGTTCGTGGAAGCGGTTGTCGATATTGTCGTCATTCACTGCGCTGACTTCGCCCACCAGCACATCCCCTTTACCTTCCTCGCCGTAAAAACAGTGGTACATGCCCGGCTCAAGGCAGATGGATTCGCCCGGTTCGAGGATGATTTTTCCGCCCGGTTCAACTGTGCGCACAAAGCCGTCCACGCTGACTTCAAGCGGCTGGTCGGACATGGATTCGTCTTCATTGGAGCCGTACAGCTCGATAACCAGATTGCCGCCCGCGCGGTTGATGATGTCTTCGCGCTTGGACCAGTGGAAGTGCATGGGGCAGACCTGTCCCTCGCGCACGATCATGATTTTTTCCGCGTACGGTTTGGGATCCCCGGTCTGGAGATTGCCGTTGCGGATGGTGAACAGGATCAGCCCCAGCTTGTCGAAATCACCTTTGCCGTAGTCGGTCAGGTCCCAGCCCAGCATGTTGCGCACGACTTCGCTTTCGCCCTTGCCCTTCCAGTCTTCCGGTCCCCAGAAAGCCCATTTGGGCAGGTTGAATTTGTGCCCGGCGTAAAATTTTTTGGCCTTAACAATAAGTGCGTTGATTTCGCTTCTTTTCATGATCTTACCCTATATTGAAAATTTATTTTATAAGCTTAAATTCAGCCGGAATGGCAGGCATGGCCCCTTTGCAGGAGCAGACATGGGCGGCCAGTCTGTTGGCGTGTTCACTGATTTCAGAAAGTGAATGACCGAGCAGCAGGCCGATGGCAACAGAAGCGGTAAACGAATCTCCGGCCCCGATGGTATCGGCAATTTTTTTGACTTCAATTCCGGGATGCTCAACCTCGCCGTTTTCTCCGATGATCAGGCTTCCTTTACTGCCCCGGGTGAGCACCGAGCATTTCAAGTCAAATTCATCATGCAGTGTTATGAGCATGTCCCGTTCACTGCCTTCAAGCCCGAACATGGGCGCGACAACCGCTATCTCATCATCGTTCAGCTTGAGCACATCGGCTAGTTCGAGAGACTCGGCTATGATTTCTTTGCTGTAAAAATTCTGGCGCAGGTTCATGTCATACACCTTCAATGCCTGAGGTGCGGCGTCCAGAAAGGTTCGAATTGCTTTCCGGCTTATCTCGCTGCGCTGGGCAAGGGTGCCGAAGCAGACCGCATTCACCTGCGTTGCAAAGCCCATGGCTGCATCGTTCAGCTGCAGGTGGTCCCAGGCAATATCGTCCGGGAAAAAGTAAGTTGCCACGCCCTGCTCATCCAGACGGGCTTCCACGTATCCGGTCTCGTGTTCGCGGTCAATACTGACCCCGGAAAGACAAAGCTCCCGGTTCATGAGTTCGCTGCTGGCCCGCCGTCCGCGTTCATCATTACCCAGCGTGGAAATGGCTGCGCCGTCCGCGCCCAATTTGTTCGCATGGTATGCAAAATTGACCGGGGCTCCGCCGATTTCTTCAGAATCAGCCAGTACGTCAAATAATATTTCACCAAGTCCCGCTATGAATAATTGTTTCATGTTTGCCTCCGGCGGCTTAAACCCTTTTGCAAAAGGGTTTAAGAATCCCAAAACCTTTTATTAGGCTTCGCCGCTTTGTTTTTTACTCTTTCACTGATCCGGCAAGCAGTCCGCGGATAAAATATCTGCCGAGGAAAATATAAATCATGAGCACGGGAAAAGCGGCCATGATTGATCCGGCCATGGGCAGGTTCCAGCTAACGGCCTGCCCGCCTGCCAGCTGGGCCAGTCCCACGGTGATGGGGTTGTCTTCGTGGCGGGTCAGGCAGATGCCCCAGAGGAATTCGTTCCAGATCTGGGTAACCTGCCAGAGACTGGTGACCACGAAACCGGGGATGGACAGCGGGAAGACTATCTTTGTGTAGATGGAAAAGAATCCGGCCCCGTCCAGCCTTGCCGATTCCACCAGCGCGGTGGGAATCTGGGAGTAAAAGTTACGGAAGATGAGCGAAGTGATGGGCAATCCGTATACTACGTGGGCAAGAATCAGCCCCGGCAGTCCGCCGTACAGGTTCATGGCCCGCAAAGTCTGGAACAGCGGGATCAGGATAACCTGATAGGGGATGAACATGCCGAACAGGAAGAGGGTGAAAATCAGTTCGCTGCCCTTGAATTTCCATTTGGAAAAAACATAGCCGTTGAGCGAACCGAGCACGGTTGAAAGGGCGGTGGCGCAGACGGTCAGCACCAGCGAGCTGGCGATGTTGGACTTGAGCAGTCCGAAGGCCTGCGGAAAACTGGCCCAGTTGATTTCATCCGGCCATTCCCATGCGGTGGGCAGGCTGATATTTGCCGGGTCTTTCAGCGCGGTTACAATTGCCATGTAAGCGGGCATGAGAAAGAACAGGGCCAGCACGAAAAGTGAGCCGTAGAGCAGGACGGAGCCGGGGGTGATTCCGGATTTCTGTGTGGTACTCATGGTTTATCCCCTTCTCCTTTGCTTGTACTGGCCTATTACATAGGGAACGATGAATGTGCCCGCCACAAGGAAGAGCACGATGGCGATGGCCGCGCCCCGGGCAAAATCGTTGGCCCGGAAGGTGGTCATGTACATGTTCAGGGCCGGGTGCCCGGTCTGGGCGTTGTCCGGTCCGGTCATGGCGAAAATAATGTCAAACATTTTCAATGAGATGTGCGAGAGGATGATCACCGCGCTGATGGTGATGGGTTTGAGCATGGGGATGGCGACATGGCGGTAGTAGTCGGTGTTGCTGGCTCCATCGAGCATAGCCGCATCGCGCAGGTCCTGAGAAATTCCGTTGAACCCTGCAAGATACAAGGCCATGGTGTAGCCTGCGTACTGCCAGACTGTGGCAATGATGATGCCCAGTGTGGCGAGGTTGAAGCCGTGCATCTCTTCCATGAATAGAGCCTGAGGCAGGAGCGACCCGCCCAGCCATGCAAACGCACCTACAACCACACCGGGGCCGAGCCAGCGTTTGACCGCTTTTTGCGGATCGTCTTTGAGCACGAACAGCCCGACCATGATCAGGATGAAGGCCGCGATGTAGATGAGTATTTGTAAAATGTTCTGCCAGTTGAATTCAAGAATGGCCTTGGTGGAAGAGGTCCACTGGAAATCAAGGGCGTCGAATCCGAAGTAGGTGGGTAGCACATTGACCCCTCCCTGCGGAGCCAGCAGCCAACGCCAGATGGTACCGGATACGATGAAGGAAAGGGACATGGGGTAGAGAAATATGGTGCGCAGGACGTCTTCGCCTTTAGGCTTCTGGTCCAGCAGGATGGCGATGAACATGCCAAGGCCGATGGCCCCGGCCAGGAGCATGACCGAGTAGTAGACCGCGTTGACAAGGTCCTGCCTGAAACCTGCTGAAAGGAACCCGTTAAACAGGTCCACGTAATTCTCCAGACCGATGAAATTTTTCTGCGGTTCAAGGGCCATTGAGCCTGTGCCGCCCCAGTCGGTCATGGAAATCCAGATGGTATTGCCGATAAATCCGTAAACAAAGACGGCGACAAGGATAATTGACGGCAGAAGGGTTAAAAACGCCTTCAGCCTGTCCCGTGATGCTTCCTTCATATGCCACAAACCCCTTTTGGGACCGCGCCGGGAAGACCCGGCGCGGTTTGATTATAAACTGCTACTTGCCAATCTGGGCTTTGTCAGCCAGCTGCTGGCAGGCCATGGCGGTTGCCTTGGCATTTTTGGTCTTCAGGAACATTTCCATAACCTGTGCGAAGCCGCCCATGAAGGTTTCATTTGCTGCTGCGCCGTGGGCAAGGGATGCGACCACACGGTCTTTACCGAAGTCCTTGGCAGCGGACTGCAGGTAACCGTTGTACTTGCTGAGGTCGGTGTCCTTACGGGCGGAGATGGAACCCTTGAGGGGGTTGAAGGTATCACTGCCTTCCTTGGAGCCGAGCACTTTCAGCCATGCGATTGCGTTATCGCGGTGGGGTGCGCCCTTGGGCAGACCGAAGGAGTCTGCGAGGAACATGAATTCACCAGTGGTGTCAGGAGAAGCGGCCCAGCCGAAGTCTTTGCCGGGAGCCATTTTTTTGGTGGTAACCATGTAACCTGCGGCCCAGTCACCCATAATGTTGAAGGCTGCGCGACCATCAATAACCATATCGGTGGCCTGCTGCCAGGAAAGGGAAGCGGCATCCTTGTTGGTGTACTGCAGTACTTTACCGAAGAGTTCCCATGCCTTGATTACTTCAGGGCTGTTGAACTTCAGCTTGCCGGACCAGAGGGCGTCCCAGTTGTCAGCACCGAGGGATGCAAGAGCGACGGATTCCCAGAGATGGTTGGCAGTCCAGTTCTGTGCAAGTGCGAGGGGCACGATGCCTTCTTTCTGGAGTTTGGGAGCGATTTTCAGGAAATCATCCCAGCTTTTAGGTGCTTCCACTCCCCATTTTTTCAGGTTGGCGGGGATGTACCACATTACGTTGGAGCGGTGGATGTTTACCGGAACGGACCAGATACCCTTGTCAGTACCGATCAGCTTGACCAGACCTTCGGGAAAAACGTCCATCCAGCCCTGCTCTTTGAAGAGCGGGGTCAGGTCTTCCATGCGGTCGGACTTAACCCATGTTCCGATGAGTTCCTGACCTGCGTGAACCTGAAAGCTGTCCGGCGGCTCGCCGCCGAGCATACGGGTTTTCAGTACGGCCTTTGCGTTAACACCGGAACCGCCGGTAACGGTAGCGTCAATGACGTTCACATTGGGGTTCTGTTTTTTGTAGATGGAGATCAGAGCCTGCAGAGCCGGACCTTCATCACCTGCCCACCATGAGAAAATTTCAAGATCGCCTTTGAGTTCTTTGGCCTGAGAGACCTGCGGAACAGCCAGCAGCATTACCGCCGCGAAAACCAAGCATAATTTGATCAGGGACTGTTTCATGTTTCCTCCTAAATGTTAAAACAATCTACGTTATCCTTAAGCCTTTATAATTCGTCGCTTTCAGGGATCCTTCCAGTAAGTTTCTCACTAAACATTACTGTCGGCACAGAATTCCCCGCAAAGCGTCTTCAACTAGTACAAAACTCATAAATTAGTTGGCGAAGCCCTATCAAAAGTTTTTGAAGAGTCCAGAAAAACTTTTTCCAAAAAGTTTCTCTGGTCCCCGAAGGGCCGCCGGAGGCATTCTTAATACAATGCTTCTTTAGTTTCAGGATCGAACAAAACCATGCGGTCGAATTCGAATCCGATGGGTACGGTTTCGCCGGGATGGGCGATAACGCGACCTTCCACTTCGGCAATGAGTTCATTTTCACCGTCAATGATGATTTCGAGCAGGGAATGGGCACCGAGGATCTCGGATACTACAACCTCGCCACTGCACCACCAGTCTTTTTGCAACCGCTCAATGTTGTCGCCCATCTTGATGGAATCCGGGCGCAGTCCGGCCAGTACCGGATCTCCGTCTTTGAGGTTCGGTCCCTGATGATCCTGTACCGGGAATCTGGTGCTGCCTTTGACTACATAACGTTTGCCGTCGATGACCTTAATGGTTCCTTCAAGGATGTTCATGGGCGGGTTGCCGATGAACTGGGCCACAAAAACGTTGTTGGGTTTTTCGAAAACCTCTACCGGAGTACCCACCTGCTGGATGTAACCGTCCTTGAGGATGACAATGCGGTCCGCAAGGGTCATGGCCTCGATCTGGTCATGGGTCACGTAGATGGTGGTGGTCTTGAGCCGCATGTGCATCTTGCGCAGCTCCATGCGCATCTGGGTGCGCAACTGGGCATCAAGGTTGGAGAGCGGTTCATCGAAAAGGAAGACGTCCGGGTTGCGGACCATGGCCCTCCCCATGGCTACACGCTGACGCTGGCCGCCGGAAAGTTCCGAAGGCTTGCGGTGCAGGTAGGGTTCCAGTTCAAGGATTTTGGCAACATCATCGACCCGCTGCTTGATCTCGTCCTTGGATTTCTTGTGCATTTTCAGCGAGAAGCCCATGTTTTCACCCACGGTCATGTGCGGGTAGAGGGCGTAGTTCTGAAAAACCATGGCCACGTTGCGGTCTTTGGGGGAAACATTGGTGACCACCCGTTCGCCGATGGAAATGTCTCCGCCGCTGATGTCCTCAAGTCCGGCCACCATGCGCAACAGGGTGGATTTGCCGCATCCCGAAGGACCGACCAGAACGATGAATTCGTTGTCTTTTACGGAAAGATCCACACCGTGGATGACTTCCACTGAGCCATAACGCTTGATGACGTTTTTAAGTTCTACGTTTGCCATGCTTCATCTCGCCTTGTTCGTTTAAATTCTGCCGTTAAATAGGGCGGAACCTGTACTCGGTTGAATGATTGTATCTTTCTCCGGGATGTAAAATCACGGAGGGAAATTCGGGTCTGTTGACCGCGTCCGGGTAACCCATGGGTTCAATGCACAAGCCGCAGCGCGGCCCGTATTGCTGTCCGTTTTTCCCTTTGGTTCCGGCTGCGATACCGTCCGCAGTGTATAGCTGTACCCCGCGCTGGTTGGTGCTGATTTCCAGCTCCAGTCCGGATTCTTTGCAGCGGACAATGGCTGCCGGGCCATCCGCTAAGCTGTTTTTATCCAGAATGAAAAAGCGGTCCTGCACGGTTTTGCCCAGCGGTGTAAAATTACTGAAATCAGCCTCGCTGCCGCAAGTTTCAATTAGTCTGCCATCGGGGATGAGAGCTTTATCGAACGTAGTCGATTTTGCAGAAAAGATCTTCAATTCATGGTTGTCTATTTCATGTCCGCCCCCGTTCAGATTGAAGTAGGGGTGGTTGGTCATATTCAGCGGGGCGGGAGTGTCGCACTGCGCACGGTGGACGATGGAAAGGGAGGTGCTGTTTAAAGTAAAAGTGGTTTCAATACGCACATTGCCGGGGTATCCACCCATGCCGTCCTTACAGTGCAGCTCAAGAGTAAGTGAAGGGGACTTTGCATCCTCATTCTGCGCCAGAACTTTCCAGTTCCTCCGGTTGAAACCGTATTTGCCGCCGTGAAGGTGATTGCTGCCCTCGTTGCGGTCCAGTTGATATTTTTGTCCGTCCAGCTCAAAAGCTGCATTTGAAATACGTCCGGCAACCCGGCCGATGGTCGCGCCGAAATAATTCCCGTCAGTCATATATTCTTCAAGGGAATCAAAGCCCAGCACCAGATCGATGTTTTTGTCACCGACAGGGATTTCCAGCCCCGTCAGAGTCGCTCCGTAGGTGGAAATACGGGCTTTGCATCCGGTGCTGTTTTCCAGAGTGAAGAGCAGAACATCCTCCCTGTATGGAGTTCGGCCCCATGGCTTACTGCTTACGGGCATCACTTGGCCTCCTTGTAGCTTGAACCGCGGATGAGCAGTTCTGTATCAAGGGTGATGGTTTCCGGTCTGAAATTTTCTTTATCCTTAAGCTGTTTGAGCAGCAGGGTGGCTGCGGTTTTACCCATTTCAAAGGCGGGCTGATCAACGGAAGTCAGTCCCGGTTCAATGAGTGCGGATTCCGGTGAACCGGAGAATCCGGCAAGGGCCACATCTTCCGGGATACGCCATCCGGCCTCGCGGAATCGGCAGAATGCTCCTACGGCCACGGGGTCGTTGATGCAGAGTACGGCGTCCGGGGGATTGTCCATTTTAAGGTATGCTTCAGCTCCGGCTCTTCCGTTGCTGCCCCGGCAACCGCCGATGTTGATGTTCAGTTCCGGGTAAAAGGGAACGTTGTGGTTCTTCAGAGCCTGCAGGTAGCCGTTGAAACGCAGCCTGTTCATAGAAATTCCTTCCCGTCCGGCAAGGAATCCGATCCGTTTGTAGCCGCGGTCGATGAGGTGGGAGGTCATCCGGTAGGAGGCCCGGAAATCGTCAATGACCACTTTCCCGGTATCAAGCTCATCCACCACCCGGTCAAACTGGACCAGCGGGATTCCCTGTCTGATCAGTGAACGCATGTGGTCGTTGTTTGTGGTTTCAAGGGAGATGGCCATGAGCACCCCGGCAACCCGGTTGGCGGCCAAGGCTTTGGTGGTCATGATTTCGCGTTGCAGGGTCTCGTTGGATTGGCAGACCATGATGATATACCCGGCTTCGTAGGCTACTTCCTCAATGCCGCTGATGACTGTTGCAAAAAAATTGTGCCGTATTTCAGGTACGATAACCCCGATGACCATGCTGCTTTGTTTTTTCAGGCTCTGGGCGATGGGATTGGGCTGGTAGCCGTATTTCTCTGACGCTTCCATGACCAGTTTTTTGGTCTTGTCGCTGATATCCGGGTGGTCGTGCAGGGCGCGTGAAACCGTTGACGCGGAGATGCCCAGTTTGCGGGCGAGATCTTTAAGGGTCATATGTGCCATGCTATTTCTCCGCCCCGGCTTCAGGTATGGTAAGAAATTCATTGCCCGGCTGGCGGATGGACAGTTCAATGACTGAATTCATTCCAAAAGCTTTTTCCATTATCTGGGAATACCGGTGAAAATCAGATTCGTGGACGTATGCCTGAATGGTTCCGGCAAATCCTCCGCCGTGAACCCTGCCTACTCCGCGAGAGCCGAGAGTCAGTTCGGTCATGGCCAGAGCCAGCGGGATGGGCTGTCTTTTGGGTGCGCTTGGGCTGTAGCAGTTCTGGAGCAGGTCGCTGGAAGAATGGCCGGATTCTGCTACTAAGCGCAGGAATCCTTCCATGTCTCCTTCGTGCAGGGCTTCGGCCTGCTGCACGGCCCGTTCATCCTCGCCGAGGAAGTGGAAGAGTCGCAGTACAGCCCGGTCGCCGGCTGCTTCCCGGATTGCGTCTATGTTTTCCAGAATTTTGTGCATGGTCAGCCTCTTGGCCTGATCCTGCCCGCAACACTTGGCCCCTTGAAACATTTCTTCGGGGATAGCGGCATAATCCGGGGTCAGGTCGGCGTGGCTGCCTCCGGTATCAATGACGCAGAGTTTATACCCGGTTCCGTAAAATCCTTCTGTACAGCTTTCCGATTTGAAGCCCGGTTCCACACGGGTTACCCCCGGATTGACCGGATCATTGAAATCAATGGACAGGATGCCCTCATAAGAGGAGGCCATCTGGTCCATGAAACCGCAGGGCTTGTTGAAATGGATATTTTCCGCCTGCTTGGCCACAGTGGCGATTTCAAGGGGGGACACGACTTTCCTGTTGAAAAGATAACTGAAAATACGGCCCAGCAGCACCTCAAAAGCAGCCGAAGAACTAAGGCCCGCTCCGGCGGGAATGGTGCTGTGTACGCATGCATTGAATCCGCCGATGTTCAGCCCCAGCTTACGGAATCCATCGGCTACTCCGCGTACAAGTGCCGCACTTGTTTCATATTCTTCTTCGCGGGGTTCTGTGTCGGAAATGTCAACAATAATGGGGTTGTAGCCTTCGGAAAGAATGGTGACAGCATTTCCTTGAGCAGGAGAAAAAGCGGCAAGGCAATCTAGGTTTACCGCGGCGGCCAGCACGTGGCCGTGGTTGTGATCGGTATGGTTGCCGCCCATTTCCGTGCGGCCCGGAGCACTGGCAAAGCAGATCTCATTGCGTCCGAAATTTTCAAGCATCTGGTGCAGAAGACTTCCCATGCGCTCCCGCGACTCATTGATTCTGGCGCAGGAGTGAATCTGTCCGAAGACCTCATCAAAGCCGCCCTGATTCAGATGTGTACGGTAAGCATCAATTGAATGCATGCTATTCTCCCCGGTCCAGATAGTGTTCTTCGGGCAGGTCGCGCAGCTGTTTGGCACTTTGTTCGGCGGTGATATCCCGCTGGGGCATGCCCAGCATTTCAAAACCGACCATGAATTTTTTCACTGTGGCCGAGCGCAGCAGGGGCGGATAGTAGTGGATATGCCAGTGCCAGTGTTTGTTGTCTTTGTTTTTGGGCGGGCGTTGGTGGATGCCCATGGAGTAGGGGAAAGATGTCTCGAAAAGATTATCAAAGCGGATGCCCATGCGGATCAGTGCCTCAGCAAGATCGTCTCGCTGGGCCGGGGTTAGATCGACCATGGCACCCATGTGGGCTTTGGGCAGGAGCATGGTTTCAAAGGGCCAGACCGCCCAGAAAGGAACAAGGGCGACGAAGGAATCATTTTCGAAAATGATCCGTTTCTTGTTCTCAAGCTCCCGTTCCACGTAGCGGCAGAGCAGGCATTTACCTTTTTCAGCCAGATATTCCCGCTGACGTTTGTCTTCTGATTCCGGGATGACCGGGGTGGAGCGGGTGGCCCAGATCTGGCCGTGGGGGTGGGGGTTGGAACAGCCCATGATGTCGCCGCGGTTTT
Source organism: Desulfovibrio sp. JC010 (assembly GCF_010470675.1). Classification (NCBI taxonomy): domain Bacteria; kingdom Pseudomonadati; phylum Thermodesulfobacteriota; class Desulfovibrionia; order Desulfovibrionales; family Desulfovibrionaceae; genus Desulfovibrio; species Desulfovibrio sp. JC010. Next base: position 201,923 of record NZ_VOIQ01000006.1, on the reverse strand, counting down.
CGAAAATCTGTACGTAACCGATATCTTCGCGTTCACCCAGTTCGCTGTACTGTTCGCACCACGCATCCACCACCTTGCGCACCGCTTCCGGCTGCATGCGTGAAAGGGTCAGGTCATGGCGCGGTGAAAAACAGACCACCCGGCAGATGCCGCTTTCCGGTTCCACCTTAAAAAGGTTGTCCTCATCACAGAAGCCGCCCACGGATTCATGGAGCAGGGCGGGGAAATCGTTGTCGAAAATAAAAACGTCTTTGTAGTCGGGGTTGGATGCGCCCTGATTGCGGGTGTTGCCCGGACAGAGATAACATTTGTCATCGTAGGCAGGCAGTGTGTTTACGGCAGGTTTTTCCTGCTTACCCTGCCACGGACGCTTGGTGCGGTGCGGGGAAACCAGTACCCATTCTCCGGTTAGCGGGTTAAACCTCTTGTGTGGGTAGTCCTCGAAATTATTGCTCATTTCTGTTGCCTGTTTATTTGATTTTTCGAGTTTCGCAAACGATTGTGCAAACGTAACCGCAAACGTTTTCGGAAATATTGCCTTAATGGTTTTATCTTGTCAATAAACCGTAACAAAAAAGTCGCTTTCTGTTTTGGTTTTGGATGTAAGTAGCTGAAAAATAGTCGCTTTTATGGGGTTGTCGTCAAGTGTGATGCCAAGCCCGCTGCGGCTTTAATGTTTCGTAATTACCGGAAAATATTGCCTATTGAGATGCTACCTAAAGTTATATAAAGTGGATCTACAACCAGCCCGGCGGAATCCTTTTTCGCCGTTTTCAAACAAGCGTGACTTTTTTGATTTCATTCAAGTTCGAATACGTATCCCGTATTTACGGCATGAACTTACTTTGAATTCAGCTAAGCAATGGATTTATTGAGTAAGGGAGATGAGTCTTTAGCCCTCGGCAAAAAAAACTTTTGTCGATAACGTATTGGTTTAGCTTGTAAAAAATTAAGAACGGTTAATTTTTATCAAGTTTTGATTAAGACGATGGGGATGTTTCAGGTTTTTCCTGCGTATACAGTTATAAGACTGCCCATGGAGGCAATCAGCCTGTAATGATGAAGGGAAAACATTAAGAAGCATTAAAAAAGACAGCGGGTGATTGTTTTGACTCTTGAACATAAGTCAGTGATCAATGTTATTATAAAGTGTGCTGAAGGTGATAAATCTTCTTGGGATACTTTCGTAGAAAAATATTCCGGGATAATATATTTTACCATCAATAATACACTGAAAAGCAAGCTTCGGTATTGCTCACAACATCATGTTGATGACATCTGCCAGAATGTTTTTCTGCGTCTTGTACAGAATGATAGAAGTCTGTTAAAGCGGTATAATCCTGAAAAATCCAAGATTACAACATGGTTGATGGTCATTGCCAGAAGCGTGACCATGGATTTTTTGCGCAAGGGGGTATACTGTTTGGCCCCTTTGGACGATTTTATTAATGAGCTTGAAGCCCCTGCGGCCCCGGTCAAGGAAGGACTGGATATCCCGGAGCAGCTTCTTTCGCCCCGCCAGAAGCTTGTGGTAAAGCTTTTTTTTGAGGACGGGCTTGATATTTCTGAAATTTCCGAGTTTATCGGAATAAAGGAGCAGTCGGTCAGAAGTGCCAAACACAAGGCCCTGACCAAACTGCGCTCCTACCACGGAGTCAGTGGGGAGACTTATGCACTGACCCGTTAATGCGGATTCAATATCCGCAACAACCATTGCTGCCGGCGCACGGACGTTCCGGCGGAAACAACAACCAAGAGGTGTTCCATGGACGGAACCAAGCGTAATCTTTGCAATCGCACGGAGAAGGATATCCCTTTCGGACCTACTCCCGGTTGCCCTGAAATCGATGAGATATGCATGTATCTCGACGGCACTGCTTCCGAAGAATTGGTAAGCAGTCTGGAAGCCCATCTGGCGGATTGCTCTCCCTGCAGGAAGGCAGTCATGGAGATGAGGCGAAACCTTAACGGAGCGGTAGTCGCCCCTTTCGGCGGACACTGCACTGATAAAGCCAAGGAGCTTGTTCAGGAAAAAGATTCAGAATCAGATAATGACCAAAACCGGGAGTACAAGGCCATGGCGTGATAGAAAGACCTCCCTAACCCACTTCCTCTCACGTCTGCACGTTTAGGATACAGTAATCCCTTCATCAACTGTAGCCTTCCCGCCTTGTTTATTGCCGACTCCCGCTTATCAGGCTGATTGCCTCCTGCGGCACATAGTCTCGGACCGCGCACTTTGCGCCGGACCAAAACTGTTGTGCAGAACAGGAGGAAATCATGATCGACGCCACTACGTATTTAAATAATGTAACTAGAAACGATAAACCCAAGACTCCCAGCAAGGAGCTTGGGAAAGACGCGTTCCTGAAGCTTTTCGTTACCCAGCTCAAGAATCAGGATCCCGTCAACCCCATGAAGGAAAAGGAACAGCTTGCTCAGCTGGCCCAGTTCTCTTCCCTCGAACGCCTCACCAACATTTCCAAAGCCATGGAAGGGTTGGCCAAGACCGTCAACACCGTAATCGGACTCACGTCCACCGGATACATCGGTAAGACAGTCATGGCCAAGGGGTTCAGTGTGTCCAAAAAAGGAGCGGAAACCACTTCCGCGTCCATCAACCTGCCCGTTGCCTGCAAATCCGTTTACGTGGATGTTTTCGACAAAAAGGGCGCACTGGTGCGCTCTGTTGAAATGGGCAGCAAGAATGCCGGAAAATTTGATTTCAAATGGGACGGCAAAGATAAAGACGGCAAAGCCGCAGACGACGGTCAATACCGGATCGTGGTCCGTGCGGAAGCTCCCTCAGGAAAAAAAGTACTCGCCAATATTGAAGTCTCCGGAAAGGTCAAAGCCATTAATACGGCTGGCGGCCAGCATGTTCTGGAGCTTGAAGACGGCCGCAAGGTGCTCCTGTCCAACGTGACAAGAGTCGTCGCTTAACCACTTTTTTACCACAAGGAGATTCTCATGGGCTTAAAAGGATCAATGTTCAACGGTATCAGCGGCATCCGTGCTCACAGTCAGGCTATGACCATCATCGGTAACAACCTTGCCAACGGCAGCACTATCGGTTTCAAGGGCGCGCGCACCTCTTTTGAAGATGCCTTCTACAGCTCGGTCAACACCGGAGCCGGGGTCGGGCAGATGGGCCATGGTGTAGGCGTAGCCTCCATTTACGGCGATTTCAAACAGGGGCCGTTCGAACCTTCTTCCGAAGCCACCAATGTGGCTATCGGCGGCAAGGGGTTCTTCACCGTCCGTCATCCGGACACCGACGCCACCTTCTACACCCGCGCCGGTAATTTTATTTTCAACAAGCAGGGCGTGCTCACCGACCCCCACGGCTACGTGGTGCAGGGCTGGAAGGTCAATCCCAACTCCGAATCAGGCAAGCCGGATATTATCGGTACACCCACGGATATCAAACTGGACCGCTTCCAGTCTCCCCCGGTGCGTACTTCCGATATCGCCATGAACGTCAACCTCAGCTCCAAGGCCGAGGATAAGTGCGAAGTGACCGGACAGCCGTTTTTCTCCCTTCATCAGACCTGGAACGGCAAGAATGATCCGCCCATTCCGGCTGACCGCTACGCCTTCCAGAACACCATCAAAACATTTGATGAAAGCGGCACTTCCCATGATCTGACCATCTATTTCGACCCGGTAAAAAATGGTCAGGTTGTTCAGGATGCAGCTGGTAACAGGGTCTATGAATTTATCGTCACTGTTCCGCCCAACGAGGACGGCAGGACTATCGGCGGTACCGCTTTAAAAACAACCTCCGCGGCCGGGCTGCTCATGACCGGAACCATGACCTTCAACCCGCGCGGTGAAATGATCGGCATGAGTTCATTTTCCCTTACCGGAACACCCGCTGGTAGCCTTAAAAGCCTTACCAACTGGACTCCGTCACCCATGTCCGATGACGGCAAGCCCATTTTCACCGCCAACTTCCTCGGCAAGGCCAACGCAAACCTCGCCACGGACCCGGATGCCAACCCCATCACCCTTGATTTCGGGCTGACCAACGGCAGCAATCCGCCCACGTGGTCCACCCCGGTTCCCGCAAATGCTGCCGCGCTCGGTTCCAACCTCTCATTGGTTCCCAACTTCACCACACCCAAGCGCGGTGCATCCTATTCCACATCCTACGACACCGGGAATGCCCGCAATTCCCAGTCCCAGAACGGTTACGGAGCAGGGTTCCTGCAGGCCGTGGAAGTGGACCGGGACGGTGTGGTCACCGGGCGTTACTCCAATGGACAGGTGCTCGACCTCTACGTGCTCACCCTCGCCAACTTCAACAATCAGTACGGGCTGCGGCGCGAAGGGGGCAACCTCTTCTCCAAAACCCGCGATTCCGGTCCGGCCCTTACCGGACGGGCCGGAACAGGACCGTTGGGCTCCATCGCCTCCAACAAATTGGAGCAATCCAATGTGGACGTGGGAGATGAAATGGTCCGCTTGATCACCACCCAGCGCGGCTTCCAGGCCAACAGCAAAGTGATCACTACTGCGGACCAGTTGCTCGGCGAATTGATCCAGTTGAAGAGATAATTGATGCGCTACGCGCGATTTTTATGATCGCATTTCGCCTCCGGCGGCTTAAACCCTTTTGCAAAAGGGTTTAAGAATCCCAAAACCTTTTGTCAGGGCTTCGCCGTCTTTTTATTCGAAGGACGTCTTGATGCGCTAAGTGCGAAGCATACTAAAAAGTTTTGAGGGGATGGGGTCTGGGGAAGGGGAACTTTTCCCAAAAGTTCCCCTTCCCCAGCCGCCGGAGGCACTCCAAGGGAGTACCTTATGCTTGGTAATTTATTTTCCATAGGCCGCAGTGCCATGCAGAACGCCCAGACCGGGCTGACTGTTCACGGCAACAACGTGTCCAATTTAAAGACCCCCGGTTACCGGCGCAGATCGGTAATTCAGGATGAGAACATGTCGATCAGGGACGGTCGCTGGTCCATCGGTACCGGGGCGTCCATTGACAGCATCAGGCGAAACTTAAGCCAGTTCCTTGAGCGGGGCGTACTGGATAAAAGTCCGGAATTCTCCCGCTGGTCCGCGCAGTCCGGTAACCTTTCCATGGTCGAGAAATTCTTTGTGGAAAGCAAAGATGCCGGGATCAGCAAATCCATGTCCGACATGTGGGCCGCGTGGCAGGCTCTGGCCAATAACCCGCAGCTGGGTGCCAACCGGGTGGCCTTAGCGGGGGCGGCGGAGAAATTTTCCGCACAGCTCAATTCGGTGGTCAGTGACCTGCGCCGCCAGCAGGGGTTGATTACCGACCATTTGAAGCAGGAAGTGGGCAAGGCCAATGACGCCATCAAGGAACTGGCCCTGCTCAATAAACGGATCATCGCCGATCCCACTGACAACACCCTGCTGGACCGCAGGGATGTGGTGCTGCGCGGACTTTCTTCGCTGGTGGATATCAGCGTGCAGGAAGAAGCTAACGGGCAGGTCATTGTTTCACTGGGCGAAGGCCAGAAGCTGGTTGAGGGCGATAAAGCTTTTGAACTTAAATTTGAAGAAGGCGGGGTGCGCAATTCGCTGGTCCCCGGTTCTGCATTTAAGGATGAAGTTCATTTCAGCGGGCAGTCCGGCGAAGAACTGACCATTCAGGTGGTCAGCGGGGGGAATGCTTCAGGTGCGGCTCCGGCGGCGCAGTTCAAGGTTTCACGGGACGGCGGCAAAACATGGATCAGCAACCCGGACGGCAGTGAAAAGCTTTTTAATGCCGGGGGGCAGAATGATGCCGTGACCGTGGGCGGGGTAAAGTTCTGGTTCGGAAAAGCCGGGCAAAGTGCCAGTGCGGCCACTACCCAGCTCAAGGACGGGGACCGTTTTATCCTGACCCCGAAAAGCGAGGTGCGCTGGTATAAGAATACCTCCACCTCCGAATCCATCAGCCCTGTTCCCGGCAATGACGGTGAACGTCGTTTAAAGGGCGGCTCCATTGCCGGACTGCTTCGGGCACGCGATGAAAAGATCGGCTCCTACATTGATAAGCTGAATGCGTTTGCCAAATCCATGGTCTGGGAAGTTAACCGCGCCCACTCGCAGGGTGCCGGACTGACCGACCACGCCAATGTTCTCGGTTCTTACGGGGTGCGCGATGCTACCGTGCCGCTCTCCAAAAGTAATCTTCCCTACGCGGATAAGATGACTGCGGGCAGCTTCAGCATGGCTTTCTACAATGCCCAGACCGGGAACAAAGTCTCGGTCTCAGCCATTGATTTTTCCTCCATTGCTCCGGGAACAAAGAACTTCGATCCATCCGTACACTCTCTTGAAAACGTACGTGACGCCATCAATGCCAGCTTTCCCGGCAAGGCTCAGGCTGTGATTACCAACGGCAAACTTTCCATCAAAGGCGTCGGGGATAACCGCTTTCAGTTTTCCAACGATTCCAGCGGAGTGCTGGCCGGGCTGGGCATGAATACCTTTTTTGAAGGCAGTGACGCCGCTTCCATTCAGCTCCATTCCTCCATCAAGGCCGATCCTTCCAAAATCGCAGCCGCCCATGTGAACGGGGCCGGAGAAGTGAACAAGGGGGACAACTCTACCGCCCGCGCTGTGGCCGCATTGGCTGGAAAGAAAAATATCGGTTTCAAGTCCGGCGGCACAGTCAGCGAAACCAGCTTCAATGATTTTTATTCTTCTCTGGTGGCAACTATTGGGTCCGACTCGGCTGATGCCAAGGCCAATATGTCCATCTCCCAGACCGTGCTCAAAGGACTGGTGGACAAGCAGGAATCCGTGGGCGGGGTCAACCTTGATGAAGAAATGCAGCAGATCATGAGCTACCAGCAGTCCTATAAATCAGCGGCACAGTTGATCAAGACCGCCAACCAGATGTTCGACGTACTGCTTTCGCTGAAGAGCTAAAGCACACGTAAAAAAAATTTTTTTACGTAAACAAACAGTTTTATGGACCCAAAGCGGGGTACTTAAATGAGAATATCAACCAATCAGATTTTCAACATGTCGCTGGGCAACCTGAATTCAGCCATGAGTCGCATGGCCGAAGCTTCCATGCGCAACTCCGCCCAGAAGCGGGTTCTGCTGCCCTCCGATGATCCGGCAGCCATGGGCGGGATTATTAACTGCCGTTCTTTCGGGCTGGAGACCAAGCAGTATATCAAGAACATCAAGACCGCCACCAGCTGGCTGAGCCTTGCTGACGGGGTTCTGCAGCAGACCAGTACTGATATCGGGCGTATCAAGACCCTCGCCGAGCAGGCTGCCACCGGAACTCTTACCGCTGAGCAGCGTCGTTCCATCGGCCAGAACCTGCGTGGAATTATGGGCAACCTGCTCAATAAATCCAATACCGAGTTCGGCGGTAAATCCATTTTTGCCGGACATAAGCTGGATACCAATGCCTATGATCTGACCCTCTCCGCTACCACAACCGACCCCGCACTGCCTGCCGGGTCTGTTGTTGCGGTGAAAGGGGCTTCTGAGAGTTCCGTTGATGTGCGTTTCACTTCCGGCGGCACAGTGGGTACCGATACCATCACTTATAAATACAGCTCCGACGGCGGTAAGACATGGAAGAACGGGACTCTCAATCCCGGCGATACAGAACTTAATCTTGGTCCGGCCACCGTGGAGATGAAAAACGGAACAGCTGTTACTGAATTCACCGATGCAGGCGGAACCCGGCTTATCGTGCGTCCGGCTCTTGAATACAAGGGCGATGACAATGACGACCTTAACGTCATCAGATACGGGGATACGCAGGTTGACACCGCGGCGGACGGTAAATTTCATAGCGATGTGCTGGTGCGTATCGATAAGAACGGGGACGTGAACACTCCGCCCATTACTTATTCCTATAGCCTTGATAACGGAGCCAGCTGGGTCCATTCCAATGTTTCCGCCGACACCCGCCTTGAAGTTCCCGGCGGTTCCCTGACCCTGTCTTCCGGTGCCGGAAACACCTTCAGCAAGGGCGATCAGTTTGTGATCCGTCCCAATACCGCCGACCTGCGTCTTGATATCTCCCAGAGCCGTTCCATCCGGGTCAACAACATCGGTAAGGACATTTTCGGGGGAATTTATACAAAGCCCGGAGCAGCTAATCCCACTCCCTCCCCGGATGACAAAAACAGCAATCTTTTTGAGACCCTCGGCAGGCTGATCGGCTTTGTTGAGACCAACGACAAAAACGGCATCGGGAATTGTGTGGCCGAGCTTAAAAAGGTCCACGAACATGTGGAGATGCATGCCGCTGAAATCGGGGCGCGCATGAACCGGGCAGCCAGCGCGGAGAAGCTGGCTGAGATCCGCAAGGATAACAATACAGCCCTGATCAGCCGTCTTGAAGACGGCGACCTCGGTGAGCTGCTCAGTGAGCTGAACCAGAGCAAATTGATTTATGAGGCTGTGGCCCGCAGTTCGCGGATGATCTCTGAAATGTCTATCCTCAGTTACATCTAAGGGAGGGCGATCATGTCAGATGTAGGAACCGTCGGGGCACAGGTCTCCGCAGCAAAAACCACCTCCAGTTACTGGTCCGGCAAAACCAAGTTTGAAAAGCTCGGTAACGGGACCGATTTCGGGAAAATTGTTGAAAATACCGTTAAGCAGCAGGGTTTCCACCAGCGCAGGCTGAAAAACTGGAAAGCCCAGTGGGTGCAGAAGCAGAAAAGCCTCAAGGAACTCAACACCCAGATGGGTGAGCTAAGTACTGCATTGAAAAAAATGGACAGTATCGGTGAGTTCATGGGCCGGAAGACCTCTTCGTCAAACGAAGATTATGTGACTGCAACCGCAGACAGCTCTGCTCCGGCTGCACCGTACAGGGTTGAAGTAAAGCAGCTGGCTTTTAACGATATCTGGACCTCCAAAACGGGGTTTGCCGCTGAAAATTCGGTTGTTTCATCTACGGATACGAAACTCAGCATCAGTTGCGGGGGCAAGACCGCCAATCTGGACGTGCCGGCAGGGACAACTGTTCAGGGTCTGGTAAAGATGCTCAATGCCACTACCGAGCTTAAAGGCAGGGTGAATGTTGAGGCTGTAAAGACTGCAAACAACGATTACAGGCTTAAGTTCAGCAGTCTCAAAATGGGTGCGGATAACTGTATAACCTTCAACAGTTCAACAACCTTGCCTTGTCTTCAGCCTGCGTCCATGACCCACCTTCAGCAGGGGCAGAATTCAAAGATAAAAATCGATGGATTTCCCGAAGGTGCAGACAAATGGATAGAGCGGGACAGCAATACAATCACGGATGCGTCCAAGGGATTGACCTTGAACATAAAAGTGCCCACTTCGCCTAAGTGGGTTATGATTAATGTTTCAACTGATGCTGAAAAGGTAATTGAGAATGTTCGCGAATTTGTGAAGCAGGTAAATGTGGTCCGCAAGGCCTTGCGCGATATTGCCAAAGTCAATAAGGAAACCAAGGAAGGGGCGGTTCTGACAGGGAACTACGGTGTTCAGCTTGCCGCGCACAGGTTTAAGGATATTACCGCAACTCAGGGAAGCGGGTTCAATAATTATGATTCATCAACCGGGGCGGGAGACAAGTATAATACTCTCAGGACTCTGGGTATTGAAACTGATACAGATCAGAGTTCCCCTAATTTCGGTCTGCTCAAGATTGATGAAGAGAAATTTCAAAAAGCCATGAAGGATGACCCGGAAGGAGTGGCGAAGCTTTTTGCCGCTGACTATGAAGCCGGAACCAGTTCGCCCAACTTTGCAGTTAAGTCGCTGATCAAAGGGGTCACCAAGGCCGGATCTTATGAGGTTTCTTATACGGTTTCCGGCGGCAGGGTCACATCCGCCTTCATTAACGGCAAGGCTGCCCGGATTTCCGGTTGGGAAATAACAGCGGACGATATGGCCGGTATGGGTATGTCTATCCGGGTGGATAACAAAAATGATGGAACATATACCGGAACTGCGGGCATCAAAACCGGGAAGACCATTGAAATGATCGAGACTCTCAAAGATATGACCAATGCCAAAACCGGCATCCTGAACATCATCAGTGAAAACTACAGCGGCATCATCAAGAATATCGACAAGAAGCTTGATTATGAAAAGGAACGGCTGGATAAATTGGAGAGAAGCCTGAAAGCAAAGTACGCCCGTCTTGATGCCGTGCTGGCTAAGTACGGCGGCAAAATGCAGATGCTGCAAAGTCAGGTTGCCAAACTGGGAGGAGGTAAAAAGTAACCTCTTTTTTACCCGGCAAGGCTGTTATCTCCGGTAGAAAGGTGTTAAAATCAAGGCAGAGTCTTCATTTTACGCCTGCTATTATATCTGCCGGAGGTTTTTTATGTCGCTGTCTCAAATGATTAATCTGGCCCGTGGTAAGGGAAAAGCTGATCTGGTTATCCGCAACTGCCGGGTGGTCAATGTACTCAGCGGTGAGATTCATGAGGCTGATGTAGGAATTGCCGGGGGAGTCTTTCTCGGGTTCGGTAATTACAAGGCTGAACGTGAATTTGATGCCAGGGGCCGCTTCCTGCTGCCGGGGCTGGTGGAAGGGCACATCCATATAGAATCCACTCTGCTGACCCCGCCCCGATTTGCGCAGGCTGTTGCCGGGCACGGCACTGCCGCTGTGGTCTGTGATCCCCATGAAATTGCCAATGTGCTGGGGCGTGCGGGTATCGAGTATATGCTCAAAGCTTCCCGCGACCTGCCCGTATCTATTTTTTTCATGTTTCCTTCCTGTGTTCCGGCCACCGGGCTGGAAGATTCCGGTGCCCGGCTGCGGGCCGTTGATGTAGAGCATTTCCGGCGCATTTATCCGGAGCGCATTCTGGGACTGGCTGAAATGATGAATTTTCCCGGCGTGCTTGCCGGGGACCCGGAGGTCCTTTCCAAGCTTGAAGTTGCAGCGCGAAGCCCCATTAACGGGCATGCCCCTTTACTTTCGGGCATGGACTTGAATGCGTATGTTCTGGCCGGGCCGCGCAGTGACCATGAATGTTCACGCGTTTCCGAGGCAATGGAAAAATTGCGTGCGGGCATGCATCTGATGATGCGTGAAGGTTCCCTTGAGCGGAATATGGAGGATCTGCTCGATTCGGTGAATGAATTTAATGCGCAGAATATTTCCATTGTCACCGATGACCGCAACGTACTTGATCTGTGCGAGAACGGACATCTAGATTACGGGTTGCGCCGTGCGGTGGCTCTTGGCATGGACCCGCTGCGGGCGGTGCAGATGGTTTCCATTAATCCGGCCCGCTATTACGGGCTGGACGGTTACGGGGCTGTTGCACCGGGGTTCCGGGCCAATTGTTTTCTGGTGGATGATCTGAAGGATTTTGCTATCAATCAGGTTTTTTTAAGCGGCCTGCCCTTGGAAGAGTATAGTTTTGAAATTGCTAACGGTTTGCCCCCGCGCAGCTCCATGAATGTTGGCTTGCAAATTGATGAATCCATGTTTGAGCCGGATAAGGGCAGCGGAAAAATCAGGGTAATCGGAGTGACTCAGGGGCAGTTGCTGACTGAAAATCTGGAACTGGAGCCGCTGCTCAATGATGGCGTCCCCGTAGCTGATCCCGCACGGGATATCTGCAAACTCACGGTTATTGAAAGGCACCGGGCCACAGGCCATCATGCCACCGGATTTGTTAGGGGGCTGGGCCTTTCCCATGGAGCCATTGCCGGGACTGTGGCCCATGATTCACATAACCTGATTGTTGCCGGGATGAATAATGCGGACATGGTACTGGCCGCTCGTGAAACCGTTGCCATGGGCGGCGGCTTTGCGGTTGTGCGTGAAGGGAAAGTTCTGGCGAAACTCCCCCTGCCCGTAGCCGGATTAATGAGTGACAGGGGACTGGATGAAGTGGCCGACGGAGTACGCGGACTTGATTCAGCAACGCAGCAATTGGGTTGTTCCTACAATCCCTTTATGCTCATTTCTTTTCTGGCCCTCCCGGTAATCCCCAGCCTGAAACTTACAGACCGGGGATTGGTGGATGTGGATAAATTTGATTTTACCGGATTGTGGGTGGATTAACTCCGTTTGCCGCCATGGGGGTAATTTTCCAGCCTCCACATGGGCGGGCCGTCCCATTCTTTGCGGGCCGGGATTTTTTTTAATCCCTGTTCCACAAATTCCAGCCTCAGTTCTTTGAGCCGCTCGGGGCTGGGGCGGCCTTGTTGGTCGTAGCCGCGCAGTTCGTAATAGCGGCTTAAGTGTTCTTCGTGCTTTTGCAGATCGGCCTGACCTTCCGCACTGTCCCGGGTTTCCGGTTTCTGGGGCATGCAGTCATCCTTGCGGCTGGTGCCTTGGCGGATATTGAAAGCATGTTCCAGCGCGTATACGCGGTCCGCTGCCTGTTCCAGTTTTTCGGCGGTGTAATTTTCGCCTGTTGCTGCGGTAAGCAGTTCGGCCAATCCTTCAAATATCGGTTTTTTCCAGACCAGCGGCATGGCACTGATCCAGTTGTTCACCGCACCCTTGCAGCGTCCGATGCAGTCGGTGAGTGTTGTCATGCGTTCGCCCACGATTACTGCCGGGGCCGGATCGTCATCCACATTTTCCAGCAGTAGCCCCTGTTCCTTTAAGATGGGGAACATATCCGGGTCCGGCTGGCTGAAGGCCCATGAGCGTCCGCGCAGATGATCGGCCCCGCGGGTGGAGGTGGCGTGGGCCAGCGAGAAGACTCCACTGGGATAGGGCCCGCGCGATAACCCCTTTACATGGTAACAATAATCCATGGCCTGCCCGCCCAGCCGTTTGGCGAGGGTGTACATGCCTTCGGCCACCAGATTGCCCAGTCCCTGCCGCATGGCGGTACGATGCAGCAGTTCAATCTGGTCCGCGTGGTTTTCCCAGCTCAGGTCCAGTCCGTCGGTGAGTTCTTCATCCAGCAGGCCGCGGCTGTACAAATCCTTGAGCATGGCCACGGTATTTCCAAGAGCCAGCACATCCATACCGTAGATATCACAGATATTTTCCATTTCCATAATCGCCACCGGATCGGTGACTCCGCAATTGGTACCGAGACAGAAAATATTTTCATATTCCATGGCCTTGCCTGTTTCCCCGGCCCGGTTTCCCGAAGGGATACGGTAGTGGTCCTTGCAGCGCACATGGCAGCCGTGACAGCCGTGGCGTCCCTGCGAATATTGCTTCCATGCTTCGGGACGTAAATCTTCCGGGACATCTTTGCCTTCCCAGAATTTTTCGTAATTGCGGAATCCCGGCTCCCACATCATCATGCCGACGTGGGTGCCGTACTGCCCGACCATTTCACGCTGGAAATCGGAATTGCGGAAGAATTCGCGGTCTTCGGCGGCAAGCTTCTTGTAAGTATCAGGGTCAGCCAGCGAAACCCGTCCGCTACCCTTGACCACGATGGCCTTAAGTTTTTTGGAACCGAGTACCGCCCCGGAGCCGCGGGCCGCAGAAGCGTATTTATCGACCATGGTGGTCGCCACCCGGACCAGATTTTCCCCGGCCTGTCCGATGCAGGCCACACTGGCGGATTTGCCGTGCTTTTCGCGCAGGATATCTGTGGTTTCCCAGACTGAAAGCCCCCAGAATTCAGCGGCATCGCGCAGCTCAGCCCGCTCATCTTCTATTAGAAGATAGCTGGGGTGCCCCGCCTGCCCACGGATCACAATCTGGTCCAGTCCGGCCCGTTTCATCATGAAGGCCATTGCGCCGCCCGCATTGCCGTCACCGAGGATTCCGGAATAGGGGGAGAGTGTGCTGACTTCTACCCGGCTGGTCAGTCCCAGCGGGGTGCCGGAAAGGGGGCCGGCACCGAGGCAGTACACATTTTCCGGGCCGAGGGGGTCAATGTGCGGTTTTATCTCATTGAACAGCACCAGCGAGTTCAGTCCGCGTCCGCCGATAAAATCCCTTGCGATGTCAGGGTCAAGTGCTTTCCTTTTGATTTTTCCGCTGTCCAGATCAACCCGTAAAACCGATCCTGCCCAACCGTGCATAGAGCCTCCGCTGTTATCAGGAAATAATTCTCACTATTTAATGTATATCATGTTCATGGAAGCGGGGGCAACTTTTCCATTAATGTTCATTGTCAGATGGTAATTTACATAAATGTGAATGGATTCAAAAATGTATTTTGTTTAAAGTCTTGAAATAAAAGGAGTTGTCCTTGGTGTGCATAATGGCACTCCCTTTGCTTAACTTCAAATATGTATCCTTCACTGCACGGACTAAAGCTATCGGCGCTACTCGCTATCTGTCAGGCTATCGAGCAGGCGCTTGATCTCGAGTCCGCCCTTGACGGAGTGCTCAGCATTCTCTCAGAGAACCTGAGCATGAAGCGGGCGACAGTGACCCTCTACGACCCGGAAACAAGGCAGCTTTCCATCAATGCTTCCTACGGTCTTTCCCTTGAGGAAAAACAGCGTGGGGTTTACCGCCTTGATGAAGGGGTCACCGGGCGCATTTTCCAGACCGGAGAGCCGTACTACGTTCCCGACATCAGTAAAGAGCCGCTCTTCCTCGACAAAACCGGGGCCCGCAAGATTGAGCGGGCCACAACCGGATTTATCGGGGTGCCGATCATCCTGCACAGCGACCCCATCGGGGTGCTCAATGTGGACCGCATCTTCGGTGATGAAGTGGCTGCGGAAGAGGATGTTGATTTTCTGAAAATTGTGGCCACCCTCATCGGACAGTTCATCAGTCTCAACGAAAAAATTATTGAGCGCGAAGCTGCCCTCAAGCGCGAGAACACTTCCCTTAAATACCAGATTTCAAAAAAATCCAAGGGCCTTTACATTGTCGGGCAGAGTTCGGCCATGGTCGAGGTGCAGCGGCAGTTGGAAAAGGTCGCCCCCACCAAGGCCACAGTGCTGCTGCTCGGTGAGTCCGGGGTAGGTAAGACGCTCATAGCTAAGATTATCCATGAGCTTTCCGATCGCGCAAAGCATCCTTTCATCAAGGTCAACTGTGCCTCCATCCCGGAAAATCTGCTTGAATCGGAACTATTCGGTCATGAAAAAGGTTCTTTTACCGGGGCGGTCTCCACCCGTCCGGGCCGCTTTGAAGAGGCTGACGGCGGGACAATTTTTCTTGATGAAATCGGCGAATTTCCCATGGCTTTGCAGGCCAAACTCCTGCGCGTGCTGCAGGAAAAAGAACTGGAGCGTATCGGATCAAACAAGACCCGCAATATCGATGTGCGTATCCTCGCCGCCACCAACCGTGATCTCGGAGTGCTGGTGGAGCGCAACGAATTCCGGCTGGATCTCTATTACCGCTTGAATATCTTTCCCATCACCGTTCCTCCGCTTAGGGACCGCAAAGAGGATATCACCGGGCTGCTCAATCATTTTATCCAGAAAATGGCTGATGATTACGGGCGCAAGATGTTCTTCACCCCGGCGGCCCTTGATTCGCTAATGATTTACGACTGGCCGGGCAATGTGCGCGAAATGCAGAACCTGCTGGAACGGCTGGTGATCATGTCCGATTCCGAATACATCACCCTTGAGTTTCTCAAGTCCTACCTCGCACCGGGGCAGCGTTCAGTGCCCGGAAGTTCCGGCAGCGAAGTCAGTGCTCCTGCAGCAAACGACGCGCTTCCTCACTGCTCCTCGCTCAAGGAAGTGGAGCGCAATGAAGTGGTTGCCGCCTTGGAGCGCAGCGGCTGGATTCAGTACAAGGCCGCCGAAACCCTCGGGCTTTCCGCCCGGCAGATGGGCTACCGGGTCAAGCGTTACAGTCTTGAGTCCATGATTGCCGAAGGACGGGCGCGTTTGCGGCGCATGAAAAGGGCTTAACAAATTTCCTGACTGGCTATGTTGTGATCATAGGGATTACAACGGAAAAGAGAAACGGTCTTTCTGCATCGGGTGGAAAGACCGTTTTTTTCAGACGTCTTATAAAGCACCATCTGCGGCGTTGCTGCAAAAAAAGCTGAAACTCACGTATGTCTATATACGCTTCGTTTCAGCTTTTTTCTTGCGCCTTGCATCTGGTACCTTCTAAGACGTCTGAATAATTTTTAGTGATGGCAGGCTTTGAATGCTTTTCCTTTGTAATTGTATTCCCATGACTCGCGGAAAAGAATCTGGCGTGCTTCGGGGAATTCTTCCTGAATTACCACATCATGCCGTCCGGCGGGATGGGTCCACATGGCACTTCCGCCGCCCCATTTTCCGGGGATTTCCATAATGATGGTGTCTTCCTCGTCGGTGGGCCGCCAGTGTTTCAGCTGCTGGCCGTCGAAAATGGCCCGTCCGTCAGGCAGGATTACCACTGAAGCACCGGAAGGAGCCTTCCATAATCCCCAGGCCCAGCAGCCGCCGATATTTCTGAAAGTACCGCTGGTTCCCTTGTTTTTTGGGGAATCGTAAGGGGTGTCTTCTTTGCTGCTGTCTTCGGGGAAATTCCATGTTTTCAGTGAATGGCGAACCAGTTGTTCGGCTTCACGGTCATCATCGGGATAACTGCCCTGAAAAATGTAATTGATTCCGTTATGGCGGCTGGCAGCCAGCAGGGATTCAACTGTTTTGCCGTTGGCCTTACCTTCATATTCACGGAAAATTGCCGGGCCGCCGGAAACATGGCCCTTGGTTTCTGTCACTTTTTTATGCAGCGGAAAACCCTGCTGTTTCAGGGCGGTTGTCCAGTTATCCAGCAGATTTTTCAGCGGAATTTTATTTCCGGGGGTGACGTAAAGTTCAACACTGGCATCCAGTGAAGGGGAGATGCACTGCTTCACTCGGTTATCCCCGCGTGCGGCCTGATTGTCGCTCCAGCCGGGCGGGCAGTTTATGCCTTTGGATACGTCCTCGGCTGTGGCCGGTGCGATACTGAGAAGGGTGAATGTAAAAAACAGAAGTATGGTCTTCGCAGCTGCTTTCATTTGAGTGCTCCAATTTTATTTTCAACAAACATAATCGGTTTTGCAAAATTTTGCCAGAGAATGAAGTCTAAGTCAGGAGAACTTTGTTCGCGTTTATCAAAGGTGAAGCCCCGGCAAGAGCAACTTTGCCGGGGCTTCGCAGTGTAATTTATAGAAACGGAGCATTTCTATAAAATTTTATTTTGTCCATAAGCAGCGATCTGCTGCGTAAATTTATCCTACCCACACTTGGTTCCCGTTCCGGTACAGCAGGCGTCAGCGATAGAGCCGCGCCGTCCCTTATGGATATCCATGTTTCCGCCGCTGTAAATAGTCGTCAGCGCGTCCTCAATGAACCCTCCGATTACATGCGGCTGCACGCCGTTTTCAGCCAGCTTTACCTGCGGGGTTTCCCCGATGGCAGCCGCAAGCACTGCGCGACAGTCACTGAGCGTTGCTGCAAGGTCGGTCCAACGCTGCGGACCGCATCCGGCTTTAGGGGCGGGACGTTTCTCAACGAGCTTGAAACCTTCTCCATCTTCGGCCCAGATGTGGAATTCCCTTGCTTCGCCAAGATGCTGGTTGACCAGCATGCCTTCGCGGGAAGCAACCGCCACATACGGGCGCGGACCTTTCACATCAATGGGTTTCAGTTCGGAGCATGATTTCAGGGTGCCGCAGAGAGCCACGGATTTATCGTCGCCCAGCAAACCGACAGCGTCAGCACGGCAGCGGCGGCAGTGGGTCATCTGTTCAATGACTGCGCCCGCTTCCTTGCGCAGGGAGTTCACAAGCTTCTTTCCCGGTTCTTCAAGTTCAGCGAAAGGAGTCTCAGCTGTAGGTTTGAGCGGGATCATGTTCTGGATGTCCGCGCCCAGTTCCGCCGCCACGCGGGCTACTTCAGCTATGTGATGATCGTTGATGCCGGGGATGACAATGGAATTGACCTTCACGGTAATGCCCCGTTCCTTCAGCCCTTTGATAGCTGCAAGCTGGCGTTCCAGCAGCACTTTCGCGCCTTTTTCGCCGCGGTAGACTACCTTGCCGTCCTTGACCCATGAATAAATTTTCGCACCGATGGTCGGGTCTACCGCGCTGATGGTGATGGTCACGTGGGATACGCCAAGCTCCTTCAGGTCATCCAGATATGGCAGGATGCCCATGCCATTGGATGACAGACAGAAGATCAGCTGCGGGTGTTTTTTATTGAGCAGTCGCATGGTTTCCAGAGTTTCCTCCGCGTTGGCAAAGGGGTCGCCGGGACCTGCGATACCGGCCACGGTGATGCGCGGTTCTTTTTCCAGCACTGCGTCCATATATTCCGCAGCCTGAAAAGGTTTGAGCACACCGCTGGTCACGCCGGGACGAGATTCGTTCACGCAATCATATTTGCGGTTGCAGTAGTTGCACTGAATGTTGCACTTGGGGGCTACCGGGAGATGTACACGTCCACAGGAGCCTGCGGTTTCTTTGTTAAAGCACGGATGTTTGGTGGTATCTTTCATGGTATATCTCCTTTAAAAGAACAACTTATCTAATATCCAGCGATGAAGCCCAACTAAAACGTTTTGGGATTCTTAAACCCTTTTGGAAAAGGGTTTAAGCCGCCGGAGGCATACTCTTTCATAAAAAGCGCGTAGCGCATCAAATCACATGTAGCCGTAACCGACCGGGTTATCGGCCTGTTTCTTTTCGAGCATGGCGTTGACGATGAGGTCGAAAAGGTACTGCGTGCCCTTGTAGCCGAGAGTGGGGATACGCTGTCCGCCGAAGCGGTCATGGACCGGGAAGCCTACCCGGATGAGCGGGATGTTCCATGCTTTAGCGTAGCGGTAGCCTTTGGAATGGCCGATGAGCAGGTCGGGTTTGAGTCCCCCGGCCCGTTCGGCGATGTCGTGGAAATCAACGCCTTCGTGGATCTCCGGGGTGGTGCGGCCCACGCCTTCAGTTACGGCTGTGATGGCTTCAGCCATACCTTTTTTCTTGGCCCCGGACCCGGCAAGGATCACATCCACGCCGATCTCAGCCAGAAATGCGCACAGCCCGGTTACGAGGTCTTCCTCGCCGTAAACAACAGCCCGCTTGCCGAAGATGTATTTGTGTCCGTCCACGTAGGCATCGATGAGCCTACCCCGTTCGCGCTGGTAACGGGCGGGCATCTCTTTGCCGGAAATAGTTTCAAGGGTTTCGAAGAGTTTGTCGCATTCGCGGATACCCATGGGCAAACCGATACGGTGGTTGGTCACCCCGAACCGCTCTTCAAGGCTGGTTCCGCCGCTCTTGGTAGGTACACAGCGGCCCAGCTCGATGGTGGCAGCCGCGCCGGACATTTTCTTGATTTCTTCCACCGGAGTTCCGCCCACCGGAATCTTCATGTAATCTTCCAGTGCCGGACCATCGAGGGTTTCGGAAATATCAGGCAGGATGGTCGCCTTCAGGCCGAAGTCCTCGCAGATATCAAATAGGTGGCGCACATCTTCACAGGAAACTAGATTTGGCAGGATGTTCACATGTCCGTCGTTTTCCGCCTTTTCAGTGCAGAGCTGTTCGACCATGGAACGCACCGCGCCGTGCCAGCCGTCCATATGGGTGCCGTTGTAACTGGGGGTTGAAACCTGCACTATGTCCGGTAGATCAAGATCTCCGAATTCTTTGTGGAATTCATTGAGATACATGGGGACGTCATCACCGATGGTTTCGGTGAGGCAGGTGGTCGCCACACCCACGATCTTCGGCTCGTACTTCTTCATTACGTTCAGGATGCCCTTTTTAAGATTCGGGCCGCCGCCGTATACAGCGTGCTTTTCACCCAGTGCGGAAGAAGCGATATCCACAGGTTCACGGAAATGGCTGATCACATAGCGGCGCATGTAAGTGGCGCAGCCCTGTGAGCCGTGCAGGAAGGGAACGGAGCCTTCCACACCTCGAAAGGCCAGTGATGCGCCGAGAGGTGTGCAGAGTTTGCAGGCATTAGTGGTCGATGTATAATTTTTGCTTTTGGTAGTCATATTTGAACTCCTGTGCCTCCGGCGGCTTAAACCCTTTTGCAAAAGGGTTTAAGAATCCCAAAACCTTTTAGTTTGGCTTCGCCAGCGGCGTTCGTGAGTTTGTGCGTGAAATTAATTTAAACCCTTAGGGTTTCCAAAGGGGATTATCCCCTTTGGCCGCCGGAGGCGAAATGCGATCATCAAAAAGCGCGAAGCGCATCAAATCTGTTTCTTCGCTCTTCGAGGAACAAAGTTCCAGACCGGGCTCATTGCTGAAGCGTGAATTTCGCGGGCGAAATTGAGCATGCCTACGAAACCTTCCAGGGCTTCCTTGCGCTCGTGGTTGTGATCGCAGAATCCGACTCCCATCTTGAAGGCGATGGGCCGTTCTTTTACGCCGCCGACGAATATGTCCACGTCCTTTTCTTTAATGAATGCGGACAATTCCAGCGGGTTGGCGTCATCAACTAAGATGGTGCCGGGATCGGAGATGCGTTCCAGTTCAGCGTAATCTTCCTTGGTTCCGGTCTGGGAACCGACCATGACTACTTTCATGCCCAAGTGGCGGAAAGCCTTGAGCAGGGAGAAAGCCTTGAAGGAACCGCCCACGTACATGGCGACTTTCTTGCCTTCGAGATCTTTGCGCATGCGGGCCAGTTC
The DNA here is from genome assembly GCF_010470675.1 of Desulfovibrio sp. JC010. NCBI lineage: Bacteria > Pseudomonadati > Thermodesulfobacteriota > Desulfovibrionia > Desulfovibrionales > Desulfovibrionaceae > Desulfovibrio > Desulfovibrio sp. JC010. The sequence continues at coordinate 181,459 of NZ_VOIQ01000006.1, read as the reverse complement.
GGGCATGAGCTTGGAGAGTTCGTCGCGGACGAGATCTTCCGTGCGTTTGACAATGTCCGGGTCGACATCCTTGAAGAAATCAGCAACCTGATAGAGGGAATCGGCCATGTCTTCGATGCCGAGGTAGGATACGCGCATAAAGGGCGTGCCGTATTCCTCTTTCATCATTTTTGCCAAGTCCAATGTCGCACCCGAACACTGTACAAGATTCAGGGCCGCCCCGTGGCTGCGCCCGATATCCTTCACACGTCCGTCACCGGTAATGTTGGCAACGACTTCCACCCCCATCTTTCTGAAATATTCGCGGATGATCCAGATTTCCCCGGCAAGGTTGAAGTCGCCCAAGATGTTTACGGAAAGAGGGGAAATGTCGGACGTTTCTTCGGTGCCCACCAGTTTGAACATGGCTTTGCAGGCGGCGAGGTAGCCCTCGCGCTTGCTGCCCTTGAAACCTTCGGACATGACCGGAAGTACGGGAATTCCTTTCTTCTCGCTCATCTTTCTACAGACCGCTTCAAGGTCATCGCCGATGATGCCCACAATGCAGGTGGAGTAAACGAATGCGGCCTTGGGACTGTGGCGGTCGATGAGTTCATCAAGGGCCGCTTCAAGCTTTTTCTCTCCGCCGAAGATTACGTCGGTTTCCTGCAGGTCGGTGGAGAATGAGAGGCGGTGCAGTTCCGGGCCGCTGGAGAGCGCGCCGCGGATATCCCAGGTATAAACTGCACAGCCGATAGGACCGTGGACCAGATGCAGGGCGTCTGCGATGGGGTATAGCACCACCCGCGAACCGCAGAAAACACAGGCTCTCTGGCTTACTGCCCCGGCGAGTGATTCCCGGTTGCAGGCCATGTCCAGTGCTCCCTCGCCCGTGCGGTGGATCTGGTCTTTGCGTTCTTCTAAAATTGTATATTCATTCATTGCTTTGCTCCGTTGCTATGCGTTCATCTTGCGAAGACAGATCAGGTTGGTTTCAGACCAGCCGATCTTTTCGTAGAATTTCAGGGCCGAGGTGTTTTCGCAGTCTGCCAGTAGTTGCAGCCGTGTTGCTCTTTGTTCTTCTGCGAATCCGAGAATGGCTTCCATAAGCATGGTGCCGATCCCCTTTCCCCGATGATCGCTGCGCACAACCACATCCTCCACTAGGATGGACGGGCCGCCTTCAGCAGTTGAGATTACAATCTGACCGGTGCACATGCCGACCACTTCACCCATATTTTTGTCCATATCTTCTGCAACAAGGATGCGTGCCCGGGGATTGCCCAGCAGCATCCTTAAACCCTGCATCTGTCTGCTTCCATCCACTAAAAAGTCCTTCTCGACGGAGAAAAGAGATTTCAGCAGATCGGTCATCGGAACCAGATCAGCGGAGTTGGCGTTACGGATATGAACTGTGGCCGGCATATGCTCCCTCTATGTTTTCCAAAATTCAGAAGCGTGAATTTTGAAATTTGAAGTATTAAGTTAATTAATCCAGCAGGTAATCTGCGCAGGGTTCTCCGTCTTCAAGGCCGTCGAGGATTTCGTCGATCTTTTCCTCTGAGTCCACACCCTTGAACCACCAGTTTTCCGGCTGGATCACGAGGATGGGACCGTTGTCACACTGCTTCAGACAGCTAGTGGCCACCACCAGAGCGTCGAGACCTCGGTCGATGGTTTCTTCTTCGATGTATTGCAGGAATCCATCGGTCTGCTTGTGGCAGATGCCTTTGGGGTCGCCCGCAGCGCGGAAACTCTGACAACAGATGATCATTCTTTCGGGGGTAGCCATATTTTTATCTCCTCAGATTATTTGATGCGCTTCGCGCTTTTTCTTGAAAAATTTGCCTTCGGCGACCCTGCCGGGGGCCTTAAACCCTTTGAAAAGGGTTTAAGAATCCCAAACTTTTTTAGTTTGGCTTCGCCGCTTTGTTTGTGACGACTCTGCTTACTTCTTGCACTTGCCTTTTTTGCCGCCGCCGTAGAGGACGTCGACAGTGCCTTCTACGTTTTCATCAGTCAGGATTATCCTGATGCCGTTGGCGGAAAGTACTTTTCTGGGATTCTTGCCAGCCGAGGCGCAGAGCAGCACGAAGCAGTCATCCAGCAGTTCAGCCAGCTTTTCCCAGCGGGATTCCCCGCCGCCCGGTTCCGGGGTCTCTCTTGTTTCAAGCAGGCAGGCCAGACCGTCTGCACGGGGGCCGAAAATCATGAGTTTATGGGCGTGACCCAGATGCATATCGATATCCATACCGCTGGAACTTGCCACCGCTACATTGGGGCGGCTTTTGCTAGGGCTGGGCATGGTACTTGATTTCGGTTTTTCCAGTTCAATGGATGCTCCACATCTGGGCCACGGCTCCATCAGTGCAATATGTTTTGCGGCGAGTTTACGGGCTTCTGCAATCTGCTCGTCACTCACTGCGGAAAATTCGTTATCTTCGGATTCAGTGGACGGGATGAAAGGAATCAGGCCCATGATATCCGCGTCCAGTGTTTTTGCTGCAATGGCAATGTGTTCAATCTGGTCTATGTTTTCGTTGTAAATTGTTGTGTTGACCTTCACGGTCAGTCCTGCTTCCTTGAATGCCCTGATAGCTGCGGCCTGTTCTTTCATGAGCAGCTTGCAGGCTTCGGGCAGGGGGACATTCTTGGTTGACGGGCGAATCCATGCATAGATTTTTTCGGCGGTAGCTGAATCCGCCGCGTCCACCAGAACAGTGATGTGGGAAATATTAAGTTCTGCCAGTTTTTCAGCGTACTTTTCGCCGTTTATACCCAGAGTAGTCAGGCAGAGGGACATGCGCGGGTACTTGTCGCGGACCAGTTTCAGGGTCTTGTAAGTGGCTTCGAAATTAGCCAGCGGATCGCCGGGACCGGTGATGCCCACAACTTTGATTTTTTTGCCGGATTCGATCAGCTCATCAAGCATATTCAGCGCATCTTCGGGCATAATTGCCGCAGGCTGTTTAGTCATGGGCGCAAAATTGGTTCTGCAAAAAGTTCTGGGAGCAACCGGAAGGTGAACACGGGCTACGGAAGCGCGGGCGGAAGGTCCGAAACAGGGGTGTGAGGATGAGGTAGTCATCGGTTTCTCCTTAAAAAGCGGCGAAGCCCTATTAAAAAGTTTTGGGATTCTTAAACCCTTTTTCCAAAAGGGTTTGAGGCCCCCGGCAGGGCCGCCGGAGGCCTACTGGTAATTAAAGTACGAGTTCGAATGTTTCTTCGGGGGAATCGCGGTCTTTGCGATCCAGCAGCAGTCCGAGAATTTTTTCCAGCAGTCTCAGGCCGCCCTTGTAACCCACGGTGGGGAAGTACTGATGCCCCTGACGGTCAGTGATGGGGAATCCCCAGCGCAGGAACGGTATGTCTTCGTCGCGGGCAATGTATTTGCCGTAGGAGTTACCCATGAGCAGGTCCACAGGCTCGTTCTTGATCCACTGGTGCATGAGGAACATGTCGCCCTTTGCTTTGACCTTGCATTCGTAAGGCATGTCGGCAGTGAGTTCCTTGATCCGTTTTTCGAACTTCTTGCCGGGGGTACCGGTAACGACGTAGACCGGGCACATATCGATGGAACGGAGGAATTCCACCATGGAAATGAGCTGGTCGGGATCACCGAAGATGGCGACCTTTTTGCCGTAGAAGTACTGGTGCATGTCGGAGATGAGGTCCACCAGCTGTCCACGCTCGTAGGAGATGGAATCGGGGATGGAAACTCCGGCCACAGTGCGCAGTACATCGATAAAACGGTCGGTTGCTTTCAGGCCGAAGGGCATATCCAGCACGGTACAGGGAACCTTGTGCTTGGAATCCAGCCAGCGGGCCGCGTCTGCGCTGCACCATTCACCGAGGGCGATGGTTCCGGTAGCCTGTCCGGATTCTTTGAGCTCCTTGATGGTCACGCCGCCATCGGGGAACATCTTGTATTCACCGCTAAGGGGACCGTTGAGCACACCGGAGGTATCCGGGAACATGGTGGTGTCCACGCCGATCATGGAGCAGAGACGTTTGATCTCTTCCATGTCGCAGGGTTCCACCCAGCCGGGGATGATGTTGACTTTGCCGTTCTTCTCTGAAGAAGGCTCAGCCAGCTGGGCCATGGCTTTAACCATGTTGGAGAAACCGGTGACGTGCGATCCCACGTAACTGGGAGTCGGTGCGCCGAATACGGTTTTACCTTCGGGGATCTTGCCGTCCTTGGTGGCCTTGGTGACGATCTGTTTAAGGTCATCACCGATGGTTTCGGAAAGGCAGGTGGTATGCACTGCGATCACTTCCGGTTCGTAAACCGTGAAGATGTTGTTGATGGCCTGAATAAGGTTGGCCTGTCCGCCGAAGACAGATGCCCCTTCGGTAAAGGAGCTGGTCGCTGCGGAAACGGGTTCTTTATAGTGTCTGGTCAGCATGGACCTGTGGTAGGCACAGCAGCCCTGTGAACCGTGGGAATGAGGCAGGCAGCCTTTGATTCCCAGCGCGGCATACATTGCGCCGATGGGCTGACAGGTCTTGGCCGGGTTGACGACCAGTGACTTGCGTTCTTTGATTTCTGTGGGTGTGTGTCTGAGTAACATGTCTAAATCTCCTTATTCCCACACGAAAGTGGCGGTGAGCTCGGGGTTTTCCTGCCACGGGGCCTTCATGTAGCTCCAGACCTTGCTGCCTACGAGGCGGTCGATTTCCTTGTAAAAGTTGATCGCGCCCTTGAATCCTGCGTATGGTCCGCCGGAATCGTAGCTGTGCAGCTGTTTCATGGGTACGCCCAGCTTCTGGATGGAGTACTTTTCCTTGATGCCCGCGCAGAAAAGGTCAGGTTTGAGCAGTTCCACCAGTTTTTCAGCTTCGTACTGGTTCAGGTCGTCAATAATGATTGAGCCTTTATCCATGTCCGGGTTCAGCCCGTCGTAGTGCTTGAATTCGTAGCCTGCATCCTCAAGTGCTTTGATCTCTTCAGGAGTTTTGCGCGGCTTGTAGTATTTTTCATCAGCTTCAACATCGAGCTCTTCAATGTTACGGGAGTCCGCGTCCACTTTGATGTCCGGGATTACACGGCGGCCTTCATAGTCATCGCGGTGTCCGAATTCGTAACCTGCGGAAAGGGTCTTCATGCCCATTTCATTGAACAGTTCCTGATAGTGGTGTGCACGGGAGCCACCGACAAAGAGCATGGCGGTTTTGCCTTCAGTGCGGGAACGCACGTCCTTGGCAATGGCTTCGACTTCGGGGAGTTCCTCGGCAATCACTGCTTCGATCTTGTCGATGAGTTTTTTGTCGCCGAAGTATTCGCCGATTTTACGCAGGGACTTGGCAGTTGCTTCCGCGCCGATGAAGTTAACCTTGATCCACGGGATGCCGTATTTGGTTTCCAGCATGTCGGCCACGTAGTTGATGGAGCGGTGACACATTACACAGCTGAGGTCCGCGTGCTGGGCCGAGGCGAACTGGTCATAGGTCGAGTTGCCGGAGAAGGTTGCGATGTTGGTGATGCCGCATTTCTTAAGGACACGGTCGATCTCGAAACCGTCGCCGCCGATGTTGTATTCACCGAGCAGGTTGATCTTGTATTCTTCTTTGCGCGGTTCTTCATTGGTTCCCACCAGATGGGTGAAAACTTCGTTGTTTGCGATATGGTGACCGGCAGACTGGGAAACACCCTTGTAACCTTCACAGGAGAAGGCAAAGACATTACAGTCGCCGAATTTTTCTCTCATCTTCTTGGCAACGGCGTGAACATCGTCACCGATCAGCCCTACCGGGCAGGTGGAGAAGATACAGATGCCCTTGGGATGGAAGAGGTCGTAAGCTTCCTGAATGGCTGCTTCGAGCTTCTTTTCACCGCCGAAGATAATGTCCTGATCCTGCATGTCCGTGGAAAAGCAGTAGGGCATGTAGTTCTCGCCGTCAGGGCCGGCAGAGGTCTGGTTGCGGCGGGTCAGCCAGGAATAGAATCCGCAGCCGATGGGACCGTGGGTGATATTCACGATGTCGCGGGTGGGGCCCATGATAACGCCCTTACAGCCTGCATAGGTGCAGCCGCGCATGGTGATGATACCGGGAATGGTTCTGACGTTGGCGACTATTTCAGGCGGTGCTTCGCTTTCGGTCGCTTCGTTGATCATAATCTGTTTGGCGCGCTTGCGGGCAACTTTCGGCGGATACTTCTTCAGAAGTTCATCCTTGATGTCCGCCGGGTCCCACTGCACCACTTTGGTCTTGCTACTCATAATAATTCTCCTGAGTGGTTAGGCGATGGACTTCGCGCCTGTTTCTCCGGTTCTGACCCTGACAGAGTCGCCTACGGGGCAGACAAATATCTTGCCGTCACCGGGTTTTCCGGTTTTGTTGACCTTGATGATTTCTTCCACCACTGCGCTGACTGATTCTTCGGGAACAACAGCTGTCAGAATGCGTTTGGGGTAGAGCTTGCCTTTTTCACCGAGGACTGCGGCGGCTTCTTCGTAGCCTTCTTCCGCGCCCTCAAGTACTGCAGCGTTTACAAAACCTTTTCCGCGGCCCTGTGCCTCGTGGGCGAAGAAAGCATCTATGCCCGCTTCGGTGAGGGCGTTTTTGGTGCGGTTCATCATGTTCATCCGCACAACTGCGATGACCTCTTTCATGCTAAGCCTCCTCTGCCGGGGCCGCTTCGTTTACACCGGAACTGATTGTGTAGACGTCTTCAACTTCGGTTACGAAAATTTTACCGTCACCGAACGCGCCTTTTGCGCCGGATCTTGCCGCGTCCATTACGGTGTTGATTACGAAGTCTTTATCTTCAGCCTTGACCACGCTCATGAGCATGGTTTTGGGGATTTCGTCGTAGGTTACTTCGCCGATTTTGATGCCGCGCTGTTTACCGCGGCCTGCAACGGAATATTTGGTTACTGCGGGGTAGCCGTTGTCCATGAGCGCGGCCAGTACGTCGTCCGCTTTTTCCGGTCTTACAATTGCTCTCACCATGATCATGATTTGTTCTCCTTATCTAAGATGCCTCCGGCGGCCCTCCGGGGGCTTAAACCCTTTTGCAAAAGGGTTTAAGAATCCCAAAACCTTTTATTGGGCTTTGCCGCTTTGGCTTGTAATTTTCGGGGGTATTTTAATTTTCTAAGCTTCCATCAGGCCGTAATCGAGGAGCAGCTGTTCCAGTTCTTCGATTTCCAGCGGGGTGGGTACGACGAACATTTCGTTTTTGTCGATGGCGTCGGCAAGGCCCATGTAAGCGGTGGCCTGCGGTACGCTGTCGTCCCATTCAATTACGGTTTTACGGTTGATTTCCGCGCGCTGTACGTCGTTGTCGCGGGGTACGAAGTAGATCATCTGGGTGCCCAGTTTTTTAGCCAGTTCTTCGATCATCTCTTTTTCGTTATCAACGTTACGGGAGTTGCAGATCAGGCCGCCGAGGCGTACTCCGCCGGATTCAGCGTATTTCATGATCCCTTTGCAGATGTTGTTTGCTGCGTACATGGCCATCATTTCACCGGAACAGACGATGTAGATTTCTTCGGCTTTACCATCGCGGATGGGCATTGCGAATCCACCGCAGACAACGTCACCGAGTACATCGTAGAAAGCGTAATCAAGGCCTTCGGATTCTTCGTATGCGCCGAGGTTTTCCAGCATGTTGATGGAAGTGATGATACCGCGGCCTGCACAGCCGACTCCGGGTTCCGGACCGCCGGACTCAACACACCAGGATTCACCGAAACCGGGTTTACGGATATCCTCAAGTTCCACGTCCTCACCTTCTTCACGAAGGGTATCGAGAACGGATTTCTGGGCCAGACCGCCCAGCAGCAGACGGGTTGAGTCCGCTTTGGGGTCACAGCCCACGACCATTACTTTACGGCCCATGGTTGCCAGTCCGGCTACAGTATTCTGGGTGGTGGTGGATTTTCCGATTCCGCCTTTTCCGTAGATTGCTACCTTTCTCATTTTTTTCCTCCATGTGGTTTGGATTAAATTTCGTTGTTGCTGACTCTCCTAAGGCAATCCGTGTGCCAAACGTGTTTTTACGTCTTAAGTGTTTGAAATAGTGGCTTAAAATATGGAGAATAAAGAAAAGTTAAGACCTGCGAAAAATGTAGATTACAGCTCAATGTATGTACAAAATTGTAGGAAGATACATTTTCGTAGGTTGCGTAAGGAGAGGGCGATGGGCAGGGATGTTATATAAATTAAGGTAGATAGAAGGATGTGTGATTTTGGCATTGTTCATGCTTAATGGATTTTGAACATTTAAATCCATATTGGAGCATTATTATGTTGATCGATACCACCCTGCGTGAAGGCGCACAGTTATTCGGGGCTTATTTCAATCTGGAAACCCGCAAGCGCATCGCATCCTCACTCATTTCCATGGGCGTTGATGAGATCGAGCTGGGCTGGGTCGGGCAAGATGATCTTGCTCCTTTCGCGGCCCATGCCCTTACTTTGGGCGGGGATACCGAATTAAGCGTCTGGTCCCCCTGCCGGGAAAGGGACATTGAGACTGCGGCGGAGCTTGGCCTCAAGCGCATCAATATTGGAGTTCCGGTTTCGGATCTGCACATTGAGAAGCGTTTGGATTCCGACCGGCAGGAGATTTTGCGCAAGCTGGCTGCGGCTGTGCGCAGGGCCAAGGAGTGCGGATTTGAATATATTTCCGTGGGCCTTGAGGATATTTCCCGTGCGGATGGCGACTTTGCCCTTTCCATGGCTTTGCATGCCGAGGTCTGCGGGACTTCGCGGGTCCGGCTGGCGGATTCGCTGGGGCAACTCACTCCCCTTGCCATGGAAAAACTGGTCAGGAAATTTAAAGCGAAGCTGAATATTGATATTGCCGTGCACTGCCACGATGATTTCGGTATGGCTACGGCCAACTCTTTCACAGCACTTGAAGCGGGTGCTGACTACGCTGACTGCTCAGTCATCGGCATCGGCGAGCGTTCCGGCATTGCCGCTACCGAAGAACTGGTGGCCCGGCTGGCCCTGCGTGAGGGCAACTCCCGTTATTCCACAACTGTGCTCAAGGAAGCCTGCATGCTGGTGGGAGCGGCGTCCAAGGTTGCCATTCCGCGCACCAAGGCTGTGGTGGGTACCGACATCTTTGCCTGTGAATCCGGGCTGCATACCCATGCCCTGAGTAAATCACCGGAGCTTTTCGAGCCTTACGATCCTGATTCCGTGGGCACTGCCCGCAAAATGGCTGTGGGCGGCAAGAGCGGACGGGCCGCAGTGCGCAATGCCCTTGATGAATACGGCATTGATTGCGGCACAGACTCACTTTCCACCCTCACCGAGGCTGTGCGTCAGCTTTCCCTGCGCCTTGAGCGGCCTCTGACCCGCAGTGAATTCATCAAGCTCAATGACGAGGAGGTTTACTCATGAACACCATGAGACGCACATATCTGACTGAAGCCGGGGAACTTGTAGCCCAGCACACTACCGACGATCTGCGCCGCAAAACCCTGCAGCCGGTACAGACCTATGCCAACGGCACAGTTAAGTCCCTGCCGCTGGAAGAGCGCACCCCTGTCTTCACCCCCTTGGGAATCGTTGAAGCTGAGCTGGTTACATTCTATAAGTCCGGGAAATTGAAACGGGTCTTTCCGCTCAACGGAAAGCTTTCCGGCTACTGGACACAGGAAGATGAAGGGAAGCTGGTTGATCCGTTAACCATCGATACCCCCGCAGGTCCGCTTACAGCCAGGGTTATCAGCCTTTGTTTTTATGAGGACGGAAAATTGCGTTCCCTGACCCTCTGGCCGGACGAAAACATCACCGTGCAGACCCCGGTTGGTGCCATCAAGACCCGCGTGGGCATCAGCTTCAGTCCGGGAGGCCGCATCCGTTCCCTTGAGCCTGCCCAGCCGACCCCGCTTAAAACCCGCATCGGCAAAATCACCGCCTTTGATTCCGATGCTGTGGGCATCAACGGCGATCTGAATTCACTGGTCTTTGATAATGAAGGGCAGGTGGCATCACTTTGCACCAGTTTAAGCATGGTCAGCGCGCGTCATTATTCCGGGGCGGAATTTATTTTTGTACCTGAATCTCGGGAGTCCCTGTGTTCGGAAAGCGAGCAGGAAATGGTCCCCATGCGCATGCTTTTTGATGATCAGGGCATGGAAATCAGCGTGACCCCTGATGCGGAGCCATCCTACGTGGATTTTGCGGAGTATGAAATCAGCACTGCGCCGTACCTGCCGCAGCTGGATAATTTGTCCAAAGGTTTAATCTGTTCGGTCTGATGCGGGTGAAAGATTTCTTGTCGCCGGGTAATTTCATCCCTTGTCCGCAAGCGTTCTCTCCGTTAATCTGTTCATATTTTGTTCGGATAACTCAGGGAGCGCATGATGAGATTGATTCCGGTTCAGGAAAATCCCGGCTGGTGGGCGGCCCATTATATTGCCCGCAAAATCAATAGTTTTTCGTCTGAAACGGGAAAGCCGTTTGTGCTTGGTCTGCCCACAGGCGGGACACCGCTGGGCATGTACCGGGAACTGGTCCGGCTGTATCAGTCCGGTGAAGTAAGCTTTAGGAATGTGGTCACCTTTAATATGGATGAATACGTGGGGCTGCCGGAAGGTTGTGAGCAGAGCTATCGGCATTACATGTACGAGAATTTTTTCAAGCAGGTGGATATCCCGGAGGAAAGTATCAACCTGCTTGATGGCAATGCGGCATCCCTTGAGGATGAGTGCGCCGCTTATGAAGAGAAAATGCGCAGCTATGGCGGGGTTAATCTTTTTGTGGGCGGAGTGGGGATAGACGGCCATATTGCCTTTAACGAGCCGGGGTCATCGCTAAGTTCCCGCACCAGAATCAAGACCTTGACCATTGAGACCCGCAAGGCCAATTCAAGGTTTTTTGGGAATGATTTCGAAGCTGTTCCTCGCTATGCCCTGACCGTGGGAGTGGGGACTCTACTTGATTCCGAAGAGCTTTTGGTGCTTGCTTCGGGACTGAATAAGGCTCTGGCGGTTTCTTATGCAGTGGAGGGGGCGGTTAATCATTTGTGGACTGTTTCTGTCCTGCAATTGCACCGTAAAGGTATTCTGGTCTGTGATGATGAGGCTACAATGGAGCTAAAGGTTAAGACACTCAGGTACTTCCAGCAGATTGAGTCTAAAAATTTGCTGGACCCCAAGTAGCCGTTATTCACCAATCACAAAGTTTGCCCATGTCTGAAACGGGCAGTGCCGGGCCGAAATCATATTTTCCGGGCATCTCGAAACGGGAAAGTTTATCAATCACCAGATTGCGCAGTTCTTTTTCAAGGGCTGCGTTTTCTGTTTCAGATGCTGGAACTATGAAAATTTTCAGCCGCTCGCCTTCTTCCGGGCGCATGAGCCGTACGGAGCATTCTTTTACCTTCGGCAATTCCCGGAATATTTTTTCCACCCGGGCAGGATAAACATTGATCCCGCCCACTTGTACTGCCTTGTCTGTGCGTTTCAGGGGGCTGAACCGCTTGCCCTGCCACTGCAGATTGTCCTGCAGTTTATGGGAACGTCTGGTCCCGTCCATAGAAGTTCGTACGATTGTCGAATCCCCGGTATTTTCCCAATGGTCCAGCAGACTGTACATTTGCGCCGGATCATGGCGATAGCCCACGCCTCCGGTTTCCGATGAACCGTAGACTTCGGTCATGCGGGCCAGTCCCTGCGCTTGCAGGCCGGTGATGGTCTGCGCCGGGCAAGGGCCGGTGGAAGTGACCCCGAAAACATTTTCCGGGAAGCGGCAGTCCAGCTTTTGCAGCTTGTTCCAGAGCAGGGGAAAGGCAATGATCAGATCTCCGCTGCGCATTTTTTTGATCTGTTCCGCACCGGGCAGCGGTGGCCAGTATTCAACCGGGATATCGAGGGCTTTGGGCAGCAGGATGGAAAAGAGAAAGCCGTAAATGTGGTGCCGGGGCACAAAGCTGACGATCTGTTTGCGGTCAGCAAATAGTTTGGCAAGGGAGTGGATTTCCTGTTCAAGGTCCGCGAAATCGGATTTGGCAGGCACAGGAGTTCCGGTGCTGCCGGAGGTGAAAAAAGTCAGGCTGTGCGGCCTTCCATTTGTCTGCTTGAAAACTCTCTCAGCCATTCGGGCGATGGAATTCCCGTAGAGCTGTGCCGGATCAACACCGAATTGGGTGGCGATCCGTTCAAGAATTGCTTCCGGATTCTGGAATATACCGTCACCGGGGATGAAGCCGTCAGCAAGGGACTGGCCTTGGCAGAGTTCAAGTTTCCGGCTGTAATCCATTTCCGCCAGCAGGGCGGAGGAGATCATTTCCCCTATGTCCTGTGTGGTAAGTGTAAGTGTTGCAGACATGGATCAGCTTTGCGGGGTCAGGGAAATCAGCCCGAAGTTGTTACCGGTTTGTTCGATACAGCAGCTTTGCTTTTTCTGCATGGTTGCTGCGACCAGTTCCGCTCCTGCTGCACATGGCATGTCGGACTGCTGCGTTGCTTCAGCTGAAATATTCAGTTTTGCCAGTCTGTCCAGTGATTTGGCAGGGGTCATGACCGCTTCGGGCAGTTCTTCTTTTTGCAGTTCACGTGCGGAAAGAGTTGTGAATTCCAGAGTGCCGTATGCAGATCCATCTGTATCTTCAGCCGGGCCGAGCAGGAAAAAACAAGCCCCTTCACCCACCGGGACAAACTCTCCCGTATGTCCTTTTCTCACCAGCAGGCGGCGGGTATTGGTTTCCAGCAGGGGAGTTTTTTCATCCACCAGTCCGAGGAGTACCTTTTTTACCCGTCCTTCAGCCAGCCAGCATCCGGCAGTTTGCAGTCCGGCCATAAGCGGTCCGTGCAGCTGGCAGATCGTTGTGTAAGGCTTGGGATTATTTAGGAACACGGACATGGTCGCAGCCGGGATATTGTGTACTGAATGGGAAAATGCCAGCGGGGAGGCGCAACCCGCCCCATGGTCGATGATGGAATCCAGAAATTCGAAGATGGTCTGCGAGGGGCCGTACCCGGTGCTGATGACAATCCCCATGTCTTCCGGCAGGGGTAGCGGTGTTTTCAGGTCTTCCTGTACTGTTCCTGCTGTGTCGTGCAGGGCGCGGCATCCGGCCAGCATGGTCATGCGGGTAAAATGGTCCACCCGGCGCAGACGGCGGGCCGCGAAATAGGTGTTCAGGTCGGAGGTATCGACGGAGTTTCCGGCGTCTGCCAGCGTGTGGTCAGGCAGGGCTGTGCCGATTCCGTGCAGGGCCAGTCTCATCATGCTGCCCCCTTTTTGAAAACAAGAGCGGAATTATTTCCGCCGAAAGCCAGTGAATCGCTGAGTGCGTACTTTGCGTCAATGGCGGTTTTTTTGCTGACTGGGATTGCTTTAGCCCCTTCGGCTGCTTCATGGAAGCCACTGGTGGGGGGAAGCAATCCGTTTTGCAGGGACATAACCGTCATCACCGCTTCCACCGCCCCGGCTGCACCGAGAGTGTGTCCGGTGAAGCCTTTGGTTCCGGTGAACGGGGTTGTTGGGAAAAGTTCGTTGATGACCTGCCCTTCAATGCGGTCATTGTTTTCGGTTCCGGTGCCGTGGACATTGATGAAGCCGATTTCGGATGCGGAAATTCCGCTGCGTTCAAGGGCATCTCTTACGGCCTGTTTCAGTCCGCTGCCTTCGGGATGCGGGGCGGTGAGGTGGTGGGCATCGCAACTGGTCCCGTAGCCCATGACCTGAGCTATGGAATTCAGTTCAAGTTCCTGCATTGTACTTTCGCTTGCAAGGATGAGTACTGCCGCGCCCTCGCCGAGATTGAGACCCTGCCTGTCCTTATCAAAGGGACGGCAACGTTGCGGGCTGGTGATCATCAGCCGTGAGAATCCGGTGTAGGAAATTCCGCTCAGCGCGTCCGCGCCCCCGGCAATAACCAGATCGCAGAGTCCCAGCCTGATCCATGAAGCCGCAATACCGATGGCATCAGTACCGGAAGAGCAGGCGTTGGTTACGGTCTGTACCGGGCCGTTGAATCCATATTTCTCTGCCACTGCCGCAGCAGGGTTGCAGTGCAGGTAGCTTTCAATGACCTCAAGGTCCGGTTCATTGCCTTCGCGCCATTTCTGGTAAAAGGATTTGAAGTTGAGCGAAGCCCCGGTGGAAGAGCCGATGCAGGTGCCTATTTTCAGATTGTCCAGCTTGTCCGCAGTCAGTCCGGCCCGGGCCAGTGCTTCATCCACAACCGGGAAAAGCAGTTGCATGGTTTCGGTCAGCGGGGGATTTTGTTCCTGTCTTTTGATCCATTCCTGCGGCACAGCGAAAACAGGGGATTGCATGGTCTGGTCGTATGAAAAACCGGGCGCAAAAACAGGCTGGACATCCCCATGCAGCATGGTTTCAAAACATGCACGGGTATCCTTTCCGGCGGCGCAGATACAGCCATGGCCGCAGATGCTGACGGGACGGTCCATTCTTCTAAGCCTGTCTTTCCTTGATGAAGTCCACAAGGCTGTTCACGGATTGAAAAGCAGCCTTGCCTTCTTCCATGTTCTTGATTTCCACATTGAAATTTTTCTGGACCAGCACCACGATTTCCACCGCGTCCAGCGAATCAAGGCCGAGGCCTTCCCCGAAAAGGGGGGCGTCATCTTCGATTTCGTCTACGCTGACGTCTACAAGGTTGAGCTCTTCGATGAGCAGCTCTTTAAGTTTGGTGTGCAAATTTACCTCGGTATAAAGAATTGTTAATTCCACATGTTGTAGAAATTGTAGAACTGGTAAGGGTTTTCCTGACAATACCTTTCCAGTTCAGCGGAAAATTTCTGGGCATAGGGGACAAATGCTTCAGCCCCGCGCACTTCCCCTTTGCCTGTATCTGCGGGTAAGTGAATTATTTTTGCGACCCGGAAAATTCCTTCCCCTGCTTTATTACGAGTGGAAAAAACCACGGCAACAGGTGTTTCTGTTGTTGCCGCGATTTTGAACGGGGTGATGGGCAGTTCGATTTTTCCACCCAGAAAATCCACCTGAACATTGTGCCTGCTCTCGCCCATGGTCCGGTCCCCGTTGATGCAGAGCACCGAATTCTCCCGCAGGGCGGTGAGCATCTCAAGTGTTCCGCCCATGGGCGCAGCCGGATTGATGACCGTGATTTCCTTCCATTTAAAGGAATGTTTGTCCACGTTTCCGCGCTCCATGAGCATGACCACGGCCTTTGGGGCGTCCAGAAAATCGAGGTAGGAAAAACCCATCTGCCAGCAGCCCACATGCCCGGTGAGCAGGATCAGCCGTTTGTGCTCGGCGTATAGCTCCTGCAGGCAGTTCTTGTCTTCAGCAGAGCCGATGGCTTTGAAATCACCCAGTATGCGCAGTACCGCCCGGTCCACCAGCATTTTGCCGAAGTTCCAGTAGAGCAGAAAAGTGTGCTGTTTTTCGCCCAGCCATGCCTGCGGCCCGAATCTGCGGCGGATATATTCGGCGGGCCTTTTGCTGACACCGGGCAGCAAACTGTAAAATCCGACCACAAAAAAGAGCAGCCCGTAAGCTCCATGTCTGCCCAGAATGCGGATTATCCCGTAAAAAATATTATGGAAAAATGCGGGTGCCAGACTTCTGCTGGACCATTTCTTTTTCTTTTCCATGCCGGATGCCCCGAATTACTGCTGCGGTTTCATATCTAAAAAACGTTTAATGGTAAACGCCATAATGTAAATCGCAATTCCTATAATTATGGCGAATAACGGCCCCAGCACCAGCGAACCCAGCACCCACTCGTAAAAACGGTCCAAAGCCTCGTAGCCCAGCGTCTGCAGTGAAATTTCGGTCAGGAAGCGGTCATAGCGCAGGTAGTGTCCTGTCTCGATGCACAGGGCCGGAACCAGCGGCGGAATGCACAACTGGCTGACCGCCAGCCCGGTGATTTTGCTCAGCCGGAAGAATCCGCAGAAAAGGATGATGGCAATGGAATGCATGGCAATGAGCGGCAGGGTGCCCAGCAGCATTCCCATGGCCCCGGCGATGGCCAGATTGAGCGGGGTTTCATCCTTGGAGAGCAGGATGCGCAGCGAACGCAGGGGGTGGATGGGGGTGATTTTGCCTTCATCATCCTTATCGTACTGGCGGTGGGGCACCGGAACAAAAGAGCGCATGGTCAGCCGGGTGTTCAGCATGGAGATGCGCACATTATCCTTTATGGCGTCAAAGTGGGAAACCCGTTCCTGCGGGTCGGGATAGTGAACTTCAATGGGCAGGTCTTTGAGATCGTATCCGGCCCATGCTGATTTGACCAGAATCTCTACCTCAAAGGCGTAGCGGGTCTCTGAGGTTTTGGCCACTTCGAAAATTTCCAGCGGGTAGGCCCGGAATCCGCTTTGCACATCACTGAGTTTGATTCCGGTCTGGACCCGCAGCCAGAAATTGGAAAAGCTGCGCCCGAACTTTGAAGCACCGGGCACATTTTGGCCCTGAAAATTTCTGCTGCCCACGAAAATTGTTTCGGGAGACTGCTGTATGGCTTCGATAAAAGTCGGTATCTCTTCCGGGAAATGCTGCCCGTCGGCATCAATGGTGATGATGTGGGTTTTGCCCAGAGCGCGTGCTTTTTCCGCAGCGGTGAGGATGGCCTGACCCTTGCCGAGATTCTCATCATGGCTGATCAGGGTCAGGTCAAGGTCGCCGACTTCTGCCGGACCGCCATCGGTGCTGCCGTCATCCACGATGAGCACTTCGCCGTAATTCATGGCCCGCCGGGCCACATCTCGCAGGGTTGCGCCGTGGTTGTAGACCGGGATAACGATCAGCGGTTTAACCTGCATGAGCGGAACCTGCGGTTGGTTGAGAAGATATTTTATTTGCGGGCTGGTCATCAAATTTTATCAATTGATCCCAGAGAATTCCCCGGAATCCGAATTTTTTCATAATGTTAATGCGTTGCTGTCCTTCATCCGGAGGGAAGAGCCTGTCTCGGCGTTTCTTGAATCCCTGCATCAGGGCCGCGTTCATTTCGTCTTTATCGAGCCGGGGTGAGAAATAGTAGAAAGGTTCAAGCAGCGATTGACCGGCCCGGATTAAACCCTCTTTAACTGCTCTTGTAAAGAGCGGAGTCCCCTCGTGCAGCCGGATACCGGAAAAGGGGAAAACCACGCAGCTTTGCAGGGAATTCATGTTCTTGATTCCCTCACGGACCGTATCCATTGTTTCGCCGGGGCCGCCGAAAATCACAAAATGGGCGCAGGGAATGCGTTGGGTCACACATTTTTCATTGAATTCTATTACTTCGCCGAAATTAAAGCTCTTGTGCAGCCCTTTGAGGGTGGTGTCGCTGGTGGCATCGGTACCCACTTCCATGGCCTGCAACCCGGAACGTTTGAGCAGGGCAAGCTCGTCATCTTCAATGGGGCCGGGCTGGAAAAATCCGCACCAGCTGATTTCAATTTCCCGGCGTACTATTTCTTCAGCCAGCAGCAGGTAATGACCTGCGCGGTCATTGAGTACGGAGTCGGTGAAAAATATGTTGTCAGCCCCGTAGTTGCGGAGCATTTCCAGTTCGTCTGCCACCTCGCTTACCGGGCGGACCCGCATTTTGCGTCCTTCCAGATAGGGGTAGGTGCAGTATGCGCAACAGTGTTCGCATCCTCGCTTGGTCTGTACATTGATGACCCCGCTCTGGGCAATGTAGTAGCGCAGCAGCTGCGGTTCCCAGCGTGGAACAGGGATTTCGTTTCCGGGGATGCCCTGTTCCCTGCCGTAAATCTGCTCTGCAGCCCTGCCTGCTTCCAGACGTCCGATAAGCTCGACCATCTTCCGTTCTCCTTCGCCCACAATGCCGTAATCAGCCCCGGTGAACTCAAGTATTTCTTCCGGCAGCAGGGAGAATCCGGCCCCCCCGGCAATGACCGGGATTCCGGCCTCTTTCAGCACATCCACAATGAGCTTGGCCTTGTGGATGTATTTGTTGCTGTGCGAGGTGAAAGAATCCACATTATCCACATTGCGGATGGAGATTCCCGCGTAATGCGGTGCGGCTCCGGTCAATGAGGAACGCAGATGTTCAAGGGAGTTTCCGCTGGCCAGCATATCGTACTGGATGACTTCATGCCCGGCGTCCTCCAAAGCTCCGGCAATGACCGACATGCCGATGGGATAGACCGGATACGGCTCGACATTGGTATTTGCGGAAATAAGGAAAATTTTGGCCATCAGTATGTCCGGACCTACTTGCCGTGCAGGGTCTGCAGGTTGCCGTTTTGCCACTTTTCACAGAGTTCAGCAAAGAAATCAGGCTGGTACATCATCAGTTCATCGTCTTTAACAAAGAGCTGTACCGTGCATCCGGTGGTGGCTTTTTCCCCGGCAGCATCGCGGATGATGAATTCGTAGTTCATGCGCGCGGCTTCGGTCCAATGAAGCAGGGTTTCAATGCTGAAAGAATCCCCGAAACGGAGGGGTTTGATGTAATCCACCTGCATTTTTTTGATGGGCGCGGCCACCTGATAGCGGTAGAGATCCATGTAACCGATGCCGTAGAGGTCGCCCAGCGCGGTACGTCCGTCTTCGAAATAACTGGGGTAGCGACCGTGCCAGACAATATTCATGGGGTCCACTTCCTCGAAACGGACTTTGCGCTTAACCACATGGCGCAGCGGTTCCGGAGCTCCTTGGATTTTTGGAAAATATGATTTGCGGGCCATTAGAGTCCCTCCGGTGCGAAGATAAGCTGGTAGGTGGCGGCGGTATCACCTTTCACGGCAAGTGAGCAGATGGAAATATGGTTCAGCCCTTTGGTTTTGATGGATAATTTCAGTTCAAGTTTTTCCATAGGGCGTATCGGACGCAGGAATTTGCAGCGGGTTATGGATTGCAGGCTGAGTTTTTCAGCCGGGAACTCGCGCTTAAGGGCTTCCATGGAAGAGGTCTGGCCGAGCATGGTCTGGATCACTCCGGGCAGGATGGGATTGCCGGGGAAATGTCCGTCAAAACCGGGGAATGATTCCTTGAAAATGTATGTCCGCGTGTATCCTGCATCGGATTTTTCAAGATCGCTGCAGCTCTTGGAAATATGTTCGGTGAGTTCCATGGGTCAGGAATCCTTTTGCGTTCCGGAGTTGAGAAAAAGCTCAAGGGTGTAGTTGCCCTGCGGATCGCTGATGACGGTATGGGCGGCAAATTCGCGGTTGCCGATAATTTTACTGCCCTCGGTTACAATGTTTGATCTGGAGGAAGCAGCGGATTGCGGGGCGAGATACATCGCATAAATGCAGCGCATGGATTCATCGTAAAAAGGTGGAATCATGCGCAGGAAGGGGGAGCTGAAAAGCTTTCTTGATTTAAAACCGCTCGCCCCGTCAGCAATTATTTCAGCCACCAGCAGTTTCATGCCCATATCGTTCATCATGACCACCCGTGCTGTTTTCTGCTCTGGTTTGAGTTGCAGCATGCCGCGCAGGGGCAGCCGTTTATCCGCAATGGAGAGTACCCCGGAGTGTTTCAGCAGATAAGTGGATGAATTTTCGGTTTTAGCAGGGACGGTTGTGCTGCGTGATGCGCATCCGGTCATAATTATAAAGACCAGCAGGAGCAGCAGAAGTTTGAGCTTACACACGTCCTTCCCCCTTCAGTCTAAGCAATTGCGGCAGCACGAAAACCGCGCAGCACAGGGCTGCGCTGATCCCGATTGCCACCGTTGCTCCCAGCGAATGCAGGGAGGGATGCTTGGCAAATACCAGAACCCCGAAGCCTGCCAGAGTGGTCAGGCCCGATATTTTGACCGCTTTGACGGTCCATACGGAGGGTGTTCTTATTTCCTGAAAAACCATGAAGATTCCGTAATCCGCTCCGAGGCCGATGACAAGCGGTAATGCCACAATGTGAAAAATATTGAGCGGGATCTGCAATATTCCCAGCAACCCGAAGGTCACCGCCACCCCGAAAACTGCCGGGAAAAGGGCTAATGCTGCACGGCGAAAATTGCGGAACAGGCTGAAAATAAGCAGGGTGACCATAATCCCGGAACAGCTGATGAACTTGATGATGTCCCGTTTCATTTCATGTTCCAGTGCTGATTTGAAGCGGGATTGGGAAACGAGACGCACGCCCAGTTCTTTTTCTTTTTGCGGGGTGTAGTAATCAAGCACCTGTTCATTGTCCGGGAGCAGGGTGATGATTTGTTCTTCAGCACTATTATCGCTGACAGGGAGAAACATTTTAGCCAGTGAAGTCAGCGGACCGGAGCGGAAAATTTTGGCATTCAGGTTTGGTGCAGGACTATAAATGCGATTAATTGCCGGGGTGAATGCATGGGCTGTAAAGCCGATTTTTTTTGATTGCTGAGTAAGATCGTGTTCAATTATTGATTTTCTGCCATCCCAGAATTCGTCCCAGCGCAATCTGTTTTTCTGGGCCGTTATGGCAGAAGGAAGCACGGGTGCGATGCTGACCGCCTTCATGTCACTGAGGTTATTACTTATGTCAGCCCATGCTTTTTCATTGTTATGCAGGGCTTCGTCCATTGTTTTTCCGTAAGCAAAGAGCATGGAGCTGGAGCGCATACGGCCCCATTTGTCCTGAAAATGTTCTTCGGTGCGGGATAGATCACTGGAAATGTAGCCCAGATTTTTAAGTTCAGTGTCAAAATTATTGCTGAATGCGGCTGCAATTGAGACAACAAGAATAATAAAAGCAGTCGCGAGGAGGAGTTTTTTATGGCCTGTTTTTTGGAATGCAGGCTGATTTTTTTGCTGGTCGGGAAATGAATTGCAGAAGCGGGGCACAAAGATCAGGGCATAAACGCCGGCCGCGACTATCCCGGCTACGGAAAATAAAGAAAGCTGGCGTATGCCCGGAATGCCGGAAATATACAGGGCGGTAAAGGATACGCAGGATGTTGCGGCCCCGAAAAGTACAGGTTTGCCGACCTTGCGCAGGGCTGCGGGCTTATTCTGCGGCTTTTCTGCCAGCGCAAAATAGGTGTGCACCGCAAAGTCAATGGAAATGCCCATGAGCACTGCCCCGAAACCGATGACGATTGCCGACATATCTTTATAAATGAACGCGCAGCAGCCCAGTCCGGCCATGATGGCCACTCCGGGCGCAAGGAAGATTGACAATGCCCCCCGGTTGCGCAGGGCCAGAAAAAAGAGCAGGGACAGCGCGCAAAGAGAAATAATTGAGACCGTAAAAATGTCCCGTTTAATGACCGAGCTGTTGGCTGCGGTGTAGCTGTGCCCACTGATCATTTCCATACGGATGTCAGTTTCACTGAGTTTGCTTTTTGCTAAAACGCTCGTCTTTATTTGTTGAAAACGGTCCAGAAGCTTGGGACTGTTTTTGGAATCGGTCATGGGAATGTTTGAGTCGGCTACGATGAGCAGTGCATTTTTTCCGGCAATAAAATATTGCCCGGAGCTTATTCTCAGGCGGGGCAGATTCTGTAACGAACTGATTTTTTGCAGGTATATTGAGCGCAGGTTAAGCGGGTCAGCAGCGAGTGTTTTGCGCATGCCCATTCCGGCCGGGGATATCAGCTGTTTTTTTGTCTCGTTTAAATTGTTTTTTATTGCTTCTGTAGTGGTTAATTCATGCAGTTTTTTCAGGTCCGCTTGCGTTGTCAGGCTTGGTGCCTGTTGCAGTAGAAAATTAATGACCGCGCGTGGATCAATTTCGGAATTGTCTTGCACTGAAAGCAGTGGGGTGTTCATTCTGCGGGCGAAATCTCCGGCAATTTCAGTGAGTTTTTGTTCTTCAATCCTTTTACTGGATATGGAAATGAGTACTTTCCCGGCCAGCGGTGCCTTTTGAAGTAGTTCAAAATCGCGTTTGATTTCACCATTTTCTCCACTGGGAAGCATGGCTGAAATGTCTTCGGAAAAAGAAACCGAGAGCAGTGGGACAGAGCAGAGCAACAGGAAAATTAGAAGAATAAGTGCGCTTTTAATGGAAGTTTTTCTGAACTCTGATGTGCGACTAAGTGGGGTGTGGGAAATCATTTTTTACTCTTTTAAGAAGATTTCCTGCGCTAAATTTTGGTTCAAGTGCACGTTGGAAAAGATGATTTTTGTGTAATCTCCGCCCGGTTCGTGCAGTTCAATGGACTTGAGGTGGCTGGCTTCTGGGGCAAAATAGATGCGGATCAGGTTTAAAAATTGTCTGGTCTTGCCGGATTTCGGGGTCAGTTCCATCACTGCCGGGGAATATTTTGTGACTTTAATGGAGTAAAGGGATTGCAGCCATGGGATGTTCATGGTCGTCCAGGCCATAATCTGCTCAGATATAATTGCCATTTCCGGGGAAGTTTCCGTGTTGAACAGGCTTGCTTTCTTGTCTGTCCCGTCCCATTTGAGGCCCGTTTGTCCTTTGAGCAGGAATCCGGAAACAAAAGGGGTAGTATATTCCCAGCGCAGGTTTTCCGGGCGCGCAAAGAAGAATCTGCCCTTGGATTCCATTACATCGGCAAAAAGTTTAATATGGCTTTGCTGGGTGAAGTCGCTGCTGATGGTGGTTATTGATTGTGATTGGGCTTGCAGCTTTTTCAGAAAATCAGCTTGCTTGTCAGCAAAAACATTACCCGCCGAGAGAATCAGCAGCAGGAATGCCAGCAGAATTGATTGTTTTAAAGCTGCCATGAGGATACGGTTTCCCCGGATTTTAATTGCGCTGCCAGTTCGGCCATGGATTCATCCTGCGGCACGAAGAGCTTGATTTTTCCCTCGGCAAGAACGTTGCCTTCCCGGCTGACACTGCCTTCCACAACGGCGAACCCGTCAAAATCACCCACAGTATGTACGCTGATCAGCAGTTCACTGCTCTGCCATCTGACATATCTTGGTTGGGGGATGATTTGAAACTTTTGTACTCCCACCAGATAGCCTTCCGGTACGGGCTGCCCCAGTGTTTGCAGATGGTATCCGCAAACAGCCGCGTAAGTCTGCGCCACCAGTTCAATGTAAAACGGTTCCAGCACCTTGCCGTCCGGCCCAAGGGCAAGTGATTCTGTGGAAAGGTCGGCCAGTGCTGTTCCGCTTTCCTGATCGGCAGTGAGGATACTGTCGATAAGTAACATTTGCCCGCGGTGGGGGAGCAGCTTTTCAGCCTGCATGGGAAGTTGCATTGATGACTCCGGAAATTAGTTGCGCCAGCAGAGCGGGTCGGATGAAAGATAGTCGCCGTTCAGGTGATGGGCCATGCCACGGCAGCCGTAGCATTCAGTATTTAAATCGCAGCTTTTACACGGTCCGGTAATGGTCTGGCGGATGTTACGCAGATTGTTAAACACATCACTCTGGTCGATGATTTTATGCAGCGGGTCGGTGCGCAGGTTGCCTGCGGAAATATCCACTCCCGGACAGGGAATCACATCCCCGGTGGTGGTGATGGTGCAGGAATAAAAATGCCGTTTACAGGAAAATGCGGCCACGGGCGGTTTCGGTTCCCAGTCTATGCCGAATTCCTCACGGTCAATGCGTGATAGTTCGTCAAAGAGTCCCCCGATTTTTTCCGGGCTTAAGGCCAGCTCCACATGGTCTTTGGCCCGTCCCTGATCAGTGATGGTTTCAAAATAGGGGATAATATTGCGGCTGCGCAGCCAACGCCACATCTCCGGAATTTCCGTGAAATTCTGGCGGCAGATGATGGTCTGTGCGCCTATGGGAATATTTCCTGCGGCGTACCCGGCTTCCAGCAGGTTGTTTAGTCCCTCGCGGATTGCTTTGTGGGAATTTTTTTTTCCGGCCAGCAGGTCCTGTGTATTCGGATCAAGGCTGTTGAATTTTACCACCGGCTGCACGCCGAGTTTATATAATTCAGTTGCGATCTCCGGGGTGATGCGGGTGCCGTTGCTGAAAAGTTCCATTTCCAGACCGAGTCCGTGGATGTAGCGGATGACATCCATAATGCGGGGGTAGAGCATAGGCTCCCCCCCGCCAAGGATGATGATTTTACGCGCGCCGAGGTCCCGGCACTGGTTTACAGCGTCGGTAATCTCATCAAAGTCCAGCTCGTTTTTGAGCTTTTCACCGGATGCGGCATAGCAGTAAATACAGCGCAGATCACAGACCCGGCTGAGTTCCAGTTCTGCGGTGAGCAGCTGTTTGTTTTGCAATGCGGATTCAATTTCAGCCCCGGTGAAGGGGCTGCCCCAGCAGCGGTTGGAATTCATTTTTCGTTAATCCGGTTTAGTTCAGACGACTGAGTTCGAGGTTGATGGAGTTGGCAAGATTTTTAATCCAGGCATTATAGTTGCTGTGGATAACATTGCCCTTGTGTTTCAGGTTGGTACTGTCTTTGTAATTGATGCTGTAATTTTCCGGGGTGTAGGTAATATCCACAATGGCCTGATGTGAACGGATGTTCAGGGTGGCGACAAGGTGTCCGGGAGCAACGTCGCTCATCTGCCAGCCACGGTCATACCCACCTCTGATGATGGCATTTTTTACCTGTTTCATGGTGAGATGTGTTTCGTTGGGGGTTGCGATGGGGGCCAGTTCAATGTTCTGGATGGGGGCGGTTCTGCATCCGCCGAGAAAAAGTGCGCAGGCAACCAGTACAAAAGCAACAATACGGAGATTTCTCATCTGTAACTTCCTCGTCTTCATAGTTAAATTTGTGAAAATCGCTGTTACGCTTCCTGATTCATTTCGCGAATGCAGGAAATCATAGTGCTTTTAACCGCACGACGCAATTCAATATGTGCGTTATGCTTATTTCGGAAATGTTCCGGATGAATGGGTTCAAGAATTTTGCTGCGGACTTTTGTCGGGCGGATCAGCATCCCGCCGCGCGGCAGCATGCGGTAGGTTCCTGTTATGCAAAGCGGTACCACCGGAAGTCCGGTCTGCATGGCAAGGTGGAAGGGGCCGGAATGGAATCGTCCCAATCTGCCGTTTTTGCTGCGGGTCCCTTCGGGAAAGAACATGAGCGTGGCCTTTTGGTCCACTGCTTGTCGTGCCTGCTTGACAATATTATCCAGATCGTCTGTTTCCACGTTTATGTAGCCCGCAAGTTTCATGTAGAATCCGTAAAATGGAATCCTGAACGGCCAGTTGCGCACGGCCATGCAGATGTTCTGCTGCGGCTGGAATGAAACAAGGTAGGGATCGAAAAATGATTCGTGGTTGGCGACAATGATGCACGGCGAAGGCAGCTCCCGCTGCTCCGGCCATTTGATGTCTGCAAACAGGGATAGCAGTTTTGAACTGGTCCAGCCGTAGTACCAGATCATCCTGCGCAGGGTTTCCGGTTTGTCCCATTTCAAAACACGGGTGAAAAACAGGTAACAGAGCGGCGATATTACTACCCCGGTCAGGGTCCAGAGAATTATGCTCAGGTATATTCCGGCGTTGATCCAGATGAGTTTTACAAACGTGGGCATGGGTGAGATTGGGGGAGAAGGCAAAGCCGCTTGAATTAAGCGGCTTCGTCTTTTTTTGCGAGAATGAAAGTGTGCAGGTCACCGAGGGTGCGGATGGATTTAAAAGCTTCATCCTTCTTGATTTTGATCCCGAATTCCTGCTCCAGAACGATAACCATGTCCACAGCGTCGAGGCTGTCGAGGTCAAGGTCGTCCTTGAAGGCTGCTTCGGGAACCAGCTCATCCATCTCCAGCTCGAATTCATCGGCCAGAGCGGAGTTGATGCGTTTAATTATTTCTTCATCTGTCATTATGCTCTCCTCAATACAAGCGATGTATTGATACCGCCAAGGGCGAAGTTATTTTTCAGCGCATATGTAATTGGTCTTTTCTGCAAATGCAAGGCGTTGTTTAAAACAGAACATTCTTCAGCTGGGTTGCGCAGGTTAGCCGTGGGAATAATTGTACTTTCCTGCATCATACGTATTGTCGCAATGGTCTCGATTGCGCCGCTGGCGGCCATGGTGTGGCCCAGATGTCCTTTTAAACTGCTTACTGGGGGCTTGCCTCCCAGCAGATCGGCTACGGCCTGTGCTTCGGATGCATCGCCCTGCAAAGTCCCGGTGGCATGGGCGTTGACGTAGTCGATGTCTGTGCCTGATATTCCGGCATCTTTTAATGCTTCGGACATGCTGAGGGCAATGGCATCCGCACTGGGGGAAGCCATGTTGCTGCTGTCGCACAGGGAGGAGAAACCGCTGATCTCCGCCAGAATTTCAGCTCCGCGCGCTGTGGCATGCTCATAGCTTTCCAGCAGTAATATTCCGGCCCCTTCGGAGCAGACAATGCCGTCCCTTTCGGCGTCAAAAGGCCGCGATGCGGTTGCAGGATCATCTTCCCCGGAAGTGGAGGCCGCTTCGATAATGTCGAAAGTACCCACGGTCAGCGGGTGCAGTTCATCAGTGCCCCCGCAGAGCATGACATCCTGCTTTCCTGCGGCAACGGCTTCCGCAGCCAGTCCGATGTTCTGGCATCCGGTGGAACAGGCCGCCGAGGCTGCGATTACCCGCCCGCTGATGTTTAAAAACTGGGAGAGGTTGGCGGCGGCGCTGTGGTTCATGATTTTGAAAAATTCGGTGCTTTTGATGGCTTCAAGGGAATTCTCAGGCAGATAGAGCTTGAAGAATTGTTCCAGAGCCTGCGAACTACCGGTGGTGGAGCCCACGGACAGCCCGGTCCGCCCTCCGCTAAGCGTAGCTTCATCAATCCCGGATTGTTCAATGGCTTCCAGAGCGGCCAAAGCTGCGAAAATGGAAAGATTGGACATGGTCCGCCGGGCCTTGCGGGGGATGGCCTTGGCGTTCACTTCCGGGACCCTCCCGGCAATACGCGGACGTAGACCTTTCACCGCGTCCAGTTCTTCCATGCGGCTGATGCCTGAACGTCCGGCAACAAGTCCGTTCCAGAGTTTTTTCACTCCGCTGCCCAGCGGGGAAATTGCCCCCATTCCGGTAATGACTACGCGTTGTAAATGCATTGAAGTTCCTCGTGGATTTTTTCGTGTCCGCAGATGAAGCCGCAGGTCAGATAAGCTGATACCACCGCGCCCATTACCCCCGGTGCGATGATGGATTGCCCGGCCAGCAGCAGCCCTTTGATCTTGGTGGCCGGAAGGGGATTGTATTGCGAAACAGTGTGCGCGGCCCCGTACATGCTGCCGAATGGGGACTGGCAGTAATCGCGCAGGGTCAGCGGGGTGGCTGCGTCAATAAATTCTACTTTTCCGAGCAGTTCCGGGCAGCGTTTAAATACCTGTTTTTCAAATTCAGCCATGACTGCAGCTTTAAAATCCAGATAATCCTGCGGTCTGTTCTTCAGGCTTGAATCCTTCCACTTGCTGAATTCTGTAAAACTGTAGGGCATGATGGCGGTTACGCTCTGTTTCCCGTCACTGTCGAGAGTCTGTCCGGCGGAAAGGAATATTGCGTTTTCGGCCATTGCGGTTTCTCCGGATAAGACCTTTTCGTAATCTGATTCCGGCCAGAGGTAGATGTTGCGCCCCTGCAGTTCTTCAACCGGATTTTCGGCAATGCCGAAAAGGATCAGCGCGGAGACTGTTTCCTGCAGTTCGTTGATTCTGCGTTTGTATACCGGACGGAAAGCTCCGTCTTCCACACAGCGGAGCATGGCCGCAGGATGGGCGGACCAGATGCAGATTCTGCCTTTTAACTCCGTTCCGTTATCCAGCAGCAGGGATTTGAAATTTTTATCTTCATCATGGTTGATGCGCACTGCTTTCTTTTCGCAGAAAACATCCACCCCGTGTTTTTTCAGCTGCTTCTGGTAGGCATCAACAAGTGTTTTGCCGCCGCTTTCAACAGTATGTGAAGAACGGAAATATGATCCGGCCACAAGGGCGTGGGTGGTCAGCATGGCCTGCCGGGGCGGGGTGCCGTAGAGCAGGGTGTGGCAGCAGAGCAGATCTTTTAATTCCTGATTGTCAGTGATGGAATCAAGGTAATCTTTCAGCGATCCGTTGTCGTCATGGGCGGCGGATTCCAGATTGAAATCCAGCTTGAAATTCAGGAAGGACGATGATTCAAAGATGGTTCTGATTTGATCAAGATATTTGTCGATGGCTTCTGTTTCAGCCGGAAATTCACGGTGCAGTGTCCGGCGGACCCGTTCATAGCCGTGGGGCAGGCAGATTCGTTTTTTTTGCTTTTCAAAATGGAAGCAGTCGCAGCCGTCTTTATCGAAAGGTATTTTGATCAGATCATCGCTGATACCCAGATGTTTGAAATATGTATCCAGCGGATCTTTGTCACCAAGTCCGCCGATGAGATGGACTCCGGTTTCAAAATGGACGCCTTTCCTGTTGAACCCGCGCACCGTGGGACCGGGCAGGGGAAAAGCTTCCAGCAGTGCTACTTTGTATCCCTGCTTGGCCAGCAGCAGGGCCGAGGTCATGCCGGAAATCCCGGCACCCACAACTATGTGATCGTATGCAGTCATCAGAATTCAAGCACAAGGCAGGAGTTTGTGCCGCCGAAACCTGCGGAGTTGAGCAGTGCCTTTTGCGGTGGGCGAAAGTCGGTTTCAGTGAGGATGTTCAGCCCTGCCGTATCGTCATCGCCCCCGCTGAAATTAATGTTCGCTGCAGTGAATCCGTAGCGGTTCATGAGCGTGGTGTAGACCACCTGACTGGCCCCGGACATCCACAGTTCGTGTCCGGTCATGGATTTTGTGGAGGATATGCGCGGACTGTTTTTGTGCAGGTCCGGGCCGAAAAGGGTCTTGATGTTGGCGGCTTCCGCTCCGTCCCCTGCCGGGGTGGCGGTGGCGTGGGCGCAGATATAATCGATATCTGCCGGGGATAATTCGGCTTGCTGAAGTGCTTTGGCCCCGGCCCGTGCCAGACCTTCACGTCCGGGAACTGAAATATGTTCGCCGTCCGATGAAAACCCGTATCCGCTGACCGTGCCCAGGATTTCCGCTCCGCGTTTTTCGGCCAGATCGTAGCGTTCAAGCATGATGGCAGCGGCCCCGCCGCTGGGTACCAGCCCGTCGCGGTCTTTATCAAAAGGGCGGCTGGCCTGCTCCGGGTTGTCGATTCGGGTGGAGAAAGCCCCAAGTCCGTCAAAGCTGCACATGGACTGCCAGTTCACTTCCTGCGCCCCGCCGCAGATGATCCGCTCCTGCTGGCCCATGGCAATGAGTCCCATGGCCTGACCCACGGCATGTCCGCCGCTGGAACAGGCCGAACTGATGGTCCACGCTGCGCCGCGGGTCTTGAAAAGGGTGTTCAGGTTCATGGTCACACAGGAGGTCATGGAACGGAAAACCGCGCCGCTGCCGATGAGCGAGGTTTCGCCCCGTTCTTTGAGCAGCTCCACCTGATCAAGGGCGGCAATGCAGCTTGAATCGCAGCCGAAAATCAGTCCGCTTTCATCATTGTGCAGATCATCTTCGCCAAGGCCGGATTGGTTAAGGGCCTGTTTTGCGGCCGCGTAAGCCTGTACCGCGAAGTCGGGCATGGTTTTGCGCTGCTTGCGGCCCAGCCATTTTTTGGCATTGAAATCCTTGATGACCCCGGTCAGCGGGCTTTCAAAGCCGAGCCTGATCCGTTCTTCATCAACAGCAATGCCGGAACGTTTGTGTTTGAGTGCTTCGGCAATGGTTTCAAGATCCGAACCCAGAACCGATACGGCTCCGATTCCTGTGATAGCCACTTTGTACAAGGAAAGTACTCCGTCGGATTAGGTATGAATTCCGCCGTTTACAGCGATGGTCTGCCCGGTGATATAAGATGCTTTGTCGGAGCAGAGAAATGAAACCACTCCGGCTACTTCTTCCGGGGTGCCCAGCCGTTTCAGGGGGATCTGGCCTTTGATCTGGTCTACGGGCAGTTCGGCCACCATGTCTGTTTCAATGAAGCCGGGGGTAACCGCGTTGACCAGAATGTTGCGCTTGGCAACTTCCACGGCCAGAGAGCGGGTGGCTCCGATGAGTCCGGCTTTGGCGGCGGAATAGTTTGTCTGTCCGGCCACACCTGTTTCACCGGAAGTGGATGCGATGTTGATGATCCTTCCGGTCCGTTTACGCAGCATGCGTGAAACAACAGGCTTGGTTACATTAAAGAATCCGCTCAGGTGGACCTGCAGCACCTTGTTCCAGTCATCGGAAGACATCATCATCATGATGGAATCGCGGGCGAATCCGGCGTTGTTAACCACGATGTAGGGAACCTCCTCCTGCAGGAGAGGGGAAAGAGCAGCTTCCACTGCATCTTCATCTGTAACGTCAAACTTGAGCAGGGTGCAGGTGCGGCCCATCTCATTGATGGCTGCGGCTGTTTTTTCCGCGCCCTCGTCATCGCTGCGGTAATTGAGCCAGATATCGTAGCCGTCTTCAGCCAGTTGCAGGGCTATGGCTGCGCCGATGCCTTTGCTGGCCCCGGTGATTAAAGCAATTTGTGACATATTTTGTCCGGGAAAGTCGTTTAAAGCAAAAAGGGGCTCAGGGCCCCTTGTCTGCGAAATTATGTGTTAAAATTACATGTTGTCGTCTTTGGAATTCCGGCCTTCTTTGTAGCCTTCATGGAATTCGCCGGGCATTTCCTTGACTTCCTTGACAGCCTGACCTGTGGCCTTGCCGATTTTTGCACAGCCAAGGGAAGAAACCATAAGTGCTGCAATGATCAGTGCAGCTGCGATTCTGGTGACCATATTTCCTCCAGCATGTTTTTATGTTGTCACTAACTAATCCGGTCTTTTAAAAAATGTCAATTCTGGATTATAAGGCGCAGCCGGTGAGTACTGCCAGTCGGTTGCGTCCCTTTTGTTTGGCTTCGTAGAGGGCGGCGTCTGCTGTTTCAACCATCCGGGCCGGGGTTGTCAGCTGCCCGCTGCTGACCGCAAGACCGATGCTGATGGTCAGCCAGTGTGTTTCCCCGTCATGCTCAAATGGTGTAGATTCCACCGTGCGGATCAGTCTTTCCCCGATGGCGGTGGCTGTTTCGTGATTTGTTTCAGGAAGGATCAGGGCGAATTCATCACCTCCCAGCCGGGCCAGCAGATCTTTGATGCGCAACTGTCCTTCAATGACTTCTGTCAGGTGGCAGAGTCCTTTGTCTCCGGCGGTGTGCCCGTATGTGTCGTTGAGCTTCTTGAAGTGATCTATATCAAGAAAAAACAAAGAAAAAGGAGATCCTACGCTTACGGAATAATCAATAAATTCCTGCAAGCGGTGTTCGAAAAGGCGACGGTTGGTCACCCCGGTCAGCGGGTCGGTAACCGCTTCCTTCCGCAATCGCTGTTCTTCCCGTTTGCGTTTGCGTATGTCTATTAGAATCCCGGCCAGCTGTTCGGGTTTGCCGTCCTCGCTGCTGCGCAGGTTACCGATAAGTTCTACCCAGCGCAGGTCTCCGCAGTCAGTAAATAAGCGCAGATCAAAGCGGAAAACACCCTTGCGGTCTCCGCCCAAATAACTGCGGGCTGAAGCGAGCAGGGGACGGCGGTCCTGCGGATGGATCATGTGCAGGGCTTTATTCAGGGAAAACCGGATGTTATCCGTGGGCACCGGTACTGAGTGCAGCAGTTCCGGTGAGCACCAGATCTGTCCGGTCTTGAAGTCGAATTCCCAGACGCTGCTGTCGGTCAGTTGTTTAAGAATGCTGAACTGCCTGCGTTTTGCGCTGAGCCGGTCACGCAGCACGGCATTTGAAATAAGGTATCCGGCGGTTTTAAGCAGGGCAATTTCCACATCCGACCAGTCATAAGCCCTTTCGCAATCGTCAAACCCGAGGGTACCCCACCATTGATCTTCAACCATGACCGGGATGGTCAGCATGGATTTAATTTTCTGAATTTCCTGACTGTCTCTCAGCCAGCCCGGTTCAAGCTGTTCAGTGATCATCTTCTGCCATTCACCGCGCAGCCTGCTTTGGATGGTCTCCCGGTATTCCGGGCGGTCTATCTTGTTGGTGAACATACTGAACATGGGCATATCCAGTTGTTTGTAGCGCGGCGCGGCAGCCCATTCGAATGTGTAGTTCTGGGTGATGTGCGTATCGGTGATTTCGATGGTCTGGAAAATCCAGACCCTGCTGACACCGGTTGCCCGGCCAAGGGCCTCAAGAAGATCGTTTACTCCGTCCGGCCAGCCCTTGCCCGCAGTCAGTTCTTCAGCACTGCGGGCAATTGCCGAAAGAACTGCGGAATTGGACCCCTCTTCATAAGAGGTGCCGATGTTTGAAAAATTGCCTGTATTTATACCCATAAAAATCCGTAATTCAGTCAGGTTGCTTGTTAGTCTGGTCTACGCAATTGCCGGATATGATCTCAGCTGAGTTGCAATATTTTAAGGATTACCTTGCGCAGCTCCTCTTCTTCCACCGGCTTGGCAATGTAATCGTCCATCCCTTTTTCAATAAACTGGTCTCGGTCACCCTGCATGGCGTAGGCGGTAATGGCGATTATGGGGATTCGTTTGTTGTGCGCCCCCGCCTCCCCCATACGGATGGCTTCTGTTGCTTCAAGGCCGTTCCTTACCGGCATCTGCACATCCATGAGTACCAGATTGAAATCTTCGTAGAATAATTTATCCACAACCTGTTGTCCGTCAGTGACTGTTTCCACTGTGAACCCGAGCTGTTCCAGATACCGTTTGGTGTAAAGCCTGTTAATCTTCTCGTCTTCTGCCACAAGAATCCGGTATTGCTCGAAAGAAGAGATAATTTTCGGTTCGGCGTCTCTTTCTTCGGGGAAAAGTTTTTCGCTTTCCGGCAGGGCAAAAGGAATGGAAACATGGAAAGTAGTGCCCTCGCCGGCAGTGCTTTCAATGGAGATGCTCCCGTCCATCAGTTCTACCAGCCTCTTGCAGATGGAAAGTCCCAGTCCGGCCCCCTGATACTGGCGGGTGTATCCCTGATTTACTTGAGTGAAGGATTGAAAAAGCACATCCATTTTGTTTTCGGGGATGCCCACTCCGGTGTCTTCCACCGAGAACAGCAGATGGCTCTTCCCGTCGGAAAAATGGGGCAGTAGGATCGCATCAATCACAACATGTCCATCATGGGTGAATTTCAGGGCATTGCCGACAATATTGGTAAGAATCTGCTGTAGTCGTGCTGAATCACCGATTACGGTGCGGGGAAGGTCCGCGGCCAGTCTCAGCTCCAGTTTGACCCCGGAATGGCGCGAGGTGACTTCGAAAAGCTCGAAGACATGCTTCAGCTCTTCTGCCGGATTGAATTCCCTGTAGCAGAGGGAAAGTTTGCCCGCTTCCACCCGGGCCAGATCAAGAATGTCCGAAAGAACGTTGTTCAATCTTCTGGAAGCCTGCATTGCCGCGTTGATGTATTCGCCCTGCTGTGCCGGAGGCTCATCTGCGTCCATGAGTTGCAGCATGCCCATGATCCCGTTCAGCGGGGTGCGGATCTCATGGCTCATGTTAGCCAGAAATTCAGATTTAGTATTGCTGGCTGCTTCTGCTCTTGCCCGCTCCTGCTCAACCCGTTCAAGAGCGTTTTTGAGTTCTGTCACATCGCGGACAATGCCTTCCACTCTGACAGGATTGCCCTTTTTGTCATAAAGGGGGACGTTGCTTTGCTGCAGCCATTTTGTTTTACCGTAGCGGTCAATGATACGGTATTCCACAAGGGGTTCCATCTTTCCGTAGGCCATATCAAGCCATTGCTGGTGCATGAAATCCTGAAAATCGGGATGGATCAGGTCAAAGAAAAATTGGGAATTTTCATAAAAAGTTCCGGGCGGAAAACCGGTTATGTCCAGACAGGAAGGGCTGACGTATTCAAATTTTTTGTTCGGTACTGAAAAGCGGTAGATGAGGTCTTTGGAATTTTCAGCGATGGTCTTGAAGCGGGACTCGGTTTTGGCCAGATTTTTTTCCATTTGTCTGCGGGCGGTGATGTCTTCCAGTGAGGCGATTACTTCAGTGGGATTTGCCCCCTTTTCCACCGGGTTGAATACTGCCCGGATATAGCTGGTTTTGTTTCCGGTTACAGAGGTATAAAAATCTTCGTATTCTGATGTTTGGCCTTGCGTTGCTTTTTTTACGGCGGCACTCATCTTGGGGTTGCTGTGCCTGATGGAATTGAAACCGATCAGCTTTTCTTTGTCTGCCCCCATGAGTTCGATAAATTTTCGGTTGCAGTCAATGATGGTTCCGGTTTTGTCAAAACGGATCATTCCGTGCGGAGAGTGTTCAAAAATGAGGCGGTGGCGGTGCTCACTGTCGCGCATCTGCTCTTCGGCTCTTTTACGTGCGCTTATATCCCGCAATGCTGTTACGCGAAGAGTCTTCTCCCCTTCATGAATAGTGCGGCCCTGTATTTCGCAGTGAAAGGTTGTTCCGTCCTTGCGCAGGGCCGTGACCTCATACGGTTCTTCATAGTTGTTCAGGATATTTTGTATAACCGTTTCCCGGTCTTCGGGGACAATCCACTCGGTCCCGGCCCGGCCGACTGCTTCATCGTCAGTATAGCCGAACATACGCTGGGCTGTACTGTTTTGCTCAAGACAGATCCCTTTGTCTGAAATGAAAATTGACTCGAATGTCGCATCCGCAAGCCTGCGATATCGTTCTTCGCTGTACTCCAGCTCTTTGGGTGTATTTTTTATTTCCTGATCTTTCATCTGTTCTCCGAAAAGATATTTACACTCAAGCTAATGGGAAACATTGGCACGATACAAAAAAAAGCATGTATTGTGAATTAGTTGTCGCTTTTTTTTCTTAATAGGTGTCCAATTGGAAATGCATTGTTTTTGTTATGCCAAATGATTGTAATTGAAACAGCAGGTTAAGGATTGTATAGGTGATTTAATAAGGGAAAAATTGGATTGTTGTCTGATATTTATATCGTCTGTTTATTATACAGATCGTTCCGGAGCTGGTTATGACTAAAAAATGTATTCTTGTTGCTATGTTGGGTGCAGTTATAATGCTTCTGGTGCTCTGGATGAGTGGTTCATTCAAGTCCGGGGTGATTGAACAGGGACGTATCGTCTCAGCCCGCAGCGGGGATGCTCCCGCGCGTAGGGCTGTTGCCGAGCTGGTCTCTGTTCCGGTTGTTTACGAAGCAGTTGGGACTGTCCGTCCTGAGACTGAAGCTTCCATTGAAGCGCAGGTTACCGGAAAGGTGCTCAAGGTGCTGGTCCGCTCCGGGCAGAAGGTGCGTAAGGGCGACAAGCTTATCGTGCTGGACAACAGGGAATTCAAGACCCGTCTTGAAAGCGCACAGCAGGGTCTTCAGTCTGCGCAGGCTGCCGAACGTCAGGCCCGTGAGGCCATTAATGCGGCCAAGGCTGAGTCGGATACGGCCACGGCAACGTGGAAGCGGATGAAAAAACTTTTTGCCGACAAGGTCGCCACGCAGGACGAACTTGACCGCGTGGAGGCAAATTACCTTAAGGCCAAGGCTGCACTGGCTCAGGCCGGGGACGGTCTGGATGCTGCTTCTGCCGGAGTCAGGCAGGCCCGTAAGGGTGTGGAAGGTGCGCGGATCAACCTCGGCTACACCGCCATAACCGCTCAGGCAGACGGCGAGGTGGCCAAGCGCATGGTCGAACCCGGTGATCTGGCTTTTCCCGGCAAACCGCTCATGCTCATTCAGACCGGGGGTGCCCTGCGTCTGGAGGCCCTTGTTCGTGAGGGCGTTATCGGGCAGGTGCGCATCGGACAGAAGCTTGGGGTGGACATTCAGGCTCTCGGCGAGCGGGCCGAAGCAGTGGTGGAGGAGGTAGTTCCTTCTGCTGATCCACTGACCCGCACCTTTCTGGTCAAAGCCGGGCTTGATCCTCTGCCCGGACTTTATCCCGGTATGTTCGGGCGGCTGCTCATTCCCGTAAGCGAGAAGGAAGTTGTGCTGGTTCCGGCCAAAGCTGTTTCCCGTGTGGGGCAGCTTGAAACCGTACTGGTGCAGAGCGGCGAAAACTGGGAGCCGGTTTATGTGCGCAGCGGTGCTGGGCACGGCAGCAAGCTGGAAATCCTATCCGGGCTTAGCGGCAATGAAACCGTGGGCTTTGGACTTTCCGCAGCCGGAGGGCAGCAATAATGTCTGCTCCAGCAAATCCTGAACAGGCACAGGGGTTGATCGCATCGGCGGTCCGTTTTTTTCTGCATTCCAAGCTGACTGTGGTGCTGGTTATCGCTGCGCTTTTGCTGGGCGTGGCTGCTGTGCAGCTGACCCCGCGTGAGGAGGAGCCTCAGATTGTAGTCCCCATGGCCGATATCATGGTGCAGGCTCCCGGCGCCGGAGTGGAGGAGATTGAGAAGCTGATCACCACTCCGCTGGAAAGGATTCTCTGGCAGATTGACGGGGTGGAGTATGTTTACTCCGTTTCCCGGCGCGATTCTTCCATGGTTACAGTCCGGTTTTATGTGGGCGAGGACCGCGAGGAATCCCTGATCAAACTGCACAACGCCATTGCAAAAAACACAGACATGGCCCCGGGGATTGTCTCAAACTGGGTGATCAAGCCTGTTGAAATTGACGATGTACCCATTGTGGCCCTGACCCTTTATCCGGCTGATGGCCGGGCTGATATTTCTGATTTTGAATTGCGCCGGGTGGCTGAAGAACTGGTTTCCCGGCTGGCCGAGGTGGAAGACCTTTCCCGGGTTTCCCTTGTCTCCGGGCGTTCCCGTGAGGTGCGGGTGGAACTGCTGCCTGAGCGCATGGCCGGATTCAATATTTCCCCGCTGGAAATCGGAGCGGCTCTCCAAGGTGCGGACCAGTCCGCAGTGGCCGGATCAGTGCTTTCGGGCAACCGTGAGATCATCGTCTCCGCCAATTCTTTTCTCGAAGATGCGGCTGATGTGCGTAATCTGGTGGTCGGGGTGTTCAATTCCCGCCCGGTCTATCTGCGTGATGTGGCTGAAGTCATCGATGGCCCGCAGGAAGCGGATTCATATTCGCGGATCGGTTTTTCTCGCATGTACCTGACGCAAACCGGACAGGACCCGGAACAGGGGGCCCGACCAGCGGTGACCATTGCCTTTTCCAAGAAAAAAGGGACCAACGCGGTCAAGGTGGCCGAGGCCGTGCTTGAACGCATGGAGCAACTGAAAACGGCTATCCTGCCTGCCGGAATCGAAGTGGAAGTCACCCGCGATTACGGCAAGACCGCAGACGCCAAGGTGGACGAACTGCTCGGTTCGCTGGGATTTGCCGTGATTACGGTGGTCGTCCTGCTGGCCCTGACTCTCGGCTGGCGCGAGGCCGCAGTTGTGGCCCTTGCCGTGCCGATCAGTTTTTCGCTGGCCCTGTTCGTCAACTACCTGCTCGGCTACACCATCAACCGGGTCACCCTGTTCGCGCTCATCCTTTCCCTCGGTCTGGTGGTGGATGATCCCATAACCAATGTGGACAACATCCAGCGGCATATCCTCATGAAAAAGAAGAAACCGTCCGAGGCAACCCTTGATGCGGTTTCCGAGGTCCTGCCCCCGGTTATCATGTCCACACTGGCAATCATTGTCTCGTTTGTGCCGCTATTTTTCATCACCGGGATGATGGGACCGTACATGGCGCCCATGGCCGCCAATGTGCCGCTGACGGTGACTTTTTCCACTGTCTGCGCCCTGACCATTGTACCGTGGCTGGCTTTTCGGCTGCTCAGGAATCTGCAGCCCGGAGATCTGGCTGCCGCATCCGGGACGGGCCGTATTGAGTCCATGTATACCAAGGTAATCACCCCGTTTCTGGAATCCCGCGCACGTCGCTGGATGCTGATGGGGGTGATTGTAATCGGGCTGGTTTTTTCCATGGCTCTGGCCGGACTGCGGCTGGTGCCGCTCAAGATGCTGCCCTTTGACAACAAGAATGAATTCCAGATCGTCATCGACATGGATGAAGGTACACCCCTTGAACAGACCGACCGGGTGGTCCGTGAGCTGGAGCAGGTCCTCAAAACCGTGCCTGAGGTGACCAATTACGTGACTTATGCCGGAGAACCCTCGCCCATGGATTTTAACGGGCTGGTCCGTCATTACTATTGGCGCGAGGGCGGCCATATGGCCGATATCCGGGTTAACCTTGCGGACAAGTCCCTGCGTGAAGAGCAGAGCCACGCCATTGTGCTCCGTTTGCGTAATGAATTGGAGCAGGTGGCTTCCCGTAATAAAGCCAATATCAAAATCGTGGAATCCCCACCCGGACCTCCGGTGATTTCAACCATTACCACCGAGGTTTACGGGGCCGAGGACCGTCCCTATTCCGCACTCATTGAAGGGGCAGAGCAGATTGCGCAGGCCATGAAACAGGAACCCGGCGTGGTGGACATCGACACTTCCACCGAGGCCGGCCAGACCATGGTCGATTTTGTGCTCGATAAGGAAAAGGCGGCCCTGCACGGGGTCAGTGCCCGTGACGTGGTCAATACCTTGCAGATGGCCCTTTCGGGCATGGTTCCGGCTACGGTGCACGAGCAGGGCGAGCGCAATCCCCTTCCGGTGCGGCTCATCCTGCCGCTCTTACGCCGGGCGGATGTGTCCTCTCTTGAACAGCTAAAGGTTCGGACCATGGACGGCAATTCAGTTCCGCTGGCCGAATTGGGGACTCTGGTTGAAATCAGCCGCGAACAGCCCGTTTACCACAAGAATCTCAAGCGCGTGGTCTACGTGTTTGCGGAAATGGCCGGGCGCGCTCCGGGTGAGGCCATCATCGACATGCAATCCCGGTTTAAGCAGGACCCGCTGCCCCCGTTTATCTGGTCCGACTGGGCCGGAGAGGGCGAGTGGCAGATCACGCTTGATGTCTTCCGTGACCTCGGACTTGCCTTTGGCGCGGCCCTGCTGGGCATCTATATTCTGCTCATTGTGGAAACCGGATCATTCGGCATGCCGCTTTTGATCATGTGCGCCATTCCGTTGACCCTGCTGGGCATCATGCCCGGATTCTGGCTGCTTAATGCGGTCAGTGCCGGGACCGTACAGGGCGTGGTCGGTGAAGCTTTTGCCGATCCGGTATTTTTCACCGCCACCGGCATGATCGGCATGATCGCGCTGGGCGGTATCGTTATTCGCAACTCGCTGGTGCTCATCGACTTCATCCGCAAGTCCGTTGCCGAGGGCATGGACCTCAAGGCTGCAATTATCAAATCCGGTTCAGTGCGGCTGCGGCCCATCGCGCTCACTGCGGCAACCACCGCCCTCGGCGCATGGCCCATTACCCTCGACCCGATCTTTTCCGGTCTGGCATGGGCACTCATCTTCGGGCTTTTTGCCTCCACCCTGTTTACGCTGCTGGTTATTCCGGTGGGGTATTATGTTTTTGAGAGGGAAAAATAAACGAAGTTGACTTACATCATATAATTCCTACTCTCTTTGTGTGAAATATAAGCCGTAGGGGTTGAGAAAATCAACCTGAATATAAAACGACCCATTTACATGGAGGTTCATATGGCTGACTTCGAACTTAAGGATCTTACTAACGTAACCATAAAGAATATTGACCATAACAAGGTACTGAACCTGACCGATCTGGTTGTCTACCAAGAAGGGCAGGTGGTCAGCAGGACCCTTTCACAGGTCAAGCAGATTTCCCTGACCCTGTTTGCTTTTGATGCCGGGGAGGGGATCAGCACCCACAGCGCGCCGGGCGATGCCATGGTGCAGGTGTTGGACGGTGTGGCCGAAGTGACCATCGGCGATGATGTCTTCAACGTTGGCGCAGGTGAATCAATCGTCATGCCCGCGAATATTCCCCACGGCCTTGAGGCCCGCGAGCGGTTCAAGATGCTGCTGACTTTGATTAAGCAGTAGAATTAAAGTTTCGGAAAGAATTAAGGCCCCTTGCGCGATTGCGGAAGGGGCCTTTTCATTACAAATTCACACCCTTCATGCCCTCATCCGTATAGCGGTTGCCCTGCACTTTATGTGTTGCAAGTATTCCTTCAATGGCGGTGAGGTCATCACTGCTCAGTTCAACCTGAACAGCACCGATGTTTGAATCAAGGTTCTTTATTTTAGTTGTTCCGGGAATAGGGATGATGTTCTCGCCCTGTGCGCAGACCCATGCCAGCGATAGTTGGGCCAGTGTGCAGCCCTTGCTCTTAGCAATCGGGCTTAGTGCCTCAGCAATTGCTTTATTGCTGTCGTATGCTTTGCCCTGAAAACGGGGCAGCAGATTCCGGAAGTCGGTTTTATCTTCCGAGGGTTTCCAGTTGCTGAGCAACCCCCGGCAGATGGGGCTGTAAGGCACAAAGCTGATTCCCAGTTCACGGGTCAGGCCGAGTATTTCCTGTTCCGGGTCGCGGGTGAGCATGGAATATTCCGATTGCAGGGCCGAAAGAGGGTGTACTGCATGGGCCTTGCGCAGGGTTTCCGCTGAAGCTTCGGAAATACCGATGGCCCTGATTTTACCCTCTTCCACCAGCTTGGACATTTCACCGACGGTTTCTTCAATGGGCGTGTCAGTATCCACCCGGTGGATGTAGTAAAGGTCAATGTAGTCGGTTCCCAGCCTGCGCAAGCTCTCATGGCAGGCTTTGCGGATATATTCCGGCTTTCCGCTGATGGTCCGGGCATACTCTCCGTTTTCACGCACAATGCCGAATTTGGTGGCGATTACCGCTTCATCCCTGCGACCGTGCAGGGCTTTTGCCAGCAAATTTTCGTTGTGGCCGTCGCCGTACATATCAGCAGTATCAAAGAAATTAACCCCCTGATCAAGGGCGTGATGGATGAGTTCGCAGCCTTGCTTTTCCGAGGTCGGTTCGCCGTAAAATTCACTCAAGCCCATGCAGCCAAGGCCGATGGATGAAATTTTGATTTCGCTGTTGCCGAGTTCTTTTAAAGCTATTTTTGCAGACATATCTATCTCCGGTTTGGTGTTGCTGGATGAGCGTATTAATATTTCCGGGAAATAAATATGTCGAATATATCTTTTTGATCAGAGTAATATCTGGTAGATATTACTGATGGAAACAAGACAGCTTAAATATTTTTTGGCCGTGGCTGAGGAATTGCACTTCGGGCGTGCCGCCAAACGGCTTCATATCTCACAACCCCCACTCAGTCAGCAGATAATGAAATTTGAGGATGAGCTGGGAGTGAAACTTTTCAAGCGCAACAAACGTTCTGTGTCCCTGACCGCAGCCGGGGAATCATTGCTTGGGGATGTGCGGCCCATCCTGCGTTCCATTGAACGGGCAGAAGCGAATCTGCAGGACGCCGCATCCGGACAGGGAGGCCGACTCAGGCTTGGATACATAGGCCCGTCCCTTGAGCTTCTGGCTGATATTGTGCGAAAATTTAAGGAAGAGTTCCCCGGTGTAAAATTAGGATTGACGGAAATGTTCACCAACGAGCAGCTTGCCGCTCTGCGCAGCGGGGAAATTGATGTCGGCGTGATGCGTCTTTTCCGTCATGATGTCGCAGATCTTGAGTGCGAGCTTTTTTACCGGGAATCTTACGCACTGGCTGTCCCTGCCGGGCATCGGTTGTGTGGGAAGAAGAGTGTGGATATATCCGAGCTGGCCGGGGAGCCTTTTATTTTTTTTCCGCGCGAAAGTCAGCCCCGGCTTTATGATGAATGGATGAGGGTGTTCGCAGATGCCGGATTCGTGCCGGATGTGGTGCAGCAGGCGGCTAGGAAAAGTGCCACCGTAGCCCTTGTGGCTGCCCGGATCGGCATCGGTATTGTGCCTGAGAGCATGGCCCGCCGAAAACCGCATGGGGTGGTTTTCAAAAGGTTGACCGGAAAATTTCCGGCTATTGAACTGCATCTGGTCTACATGAAATCGTCAGACTTTCCGGCCATAGGGAACTTGATTGACACTGCGCGTGCGCTTGTTCCACGTTTGAGTTGAATCCATAGTGTCCTTGCAAAGAGGTGACCGGAAGTTTATACGCAGTTTTATGGTAAGCATGAGTACATTTAAGGAAATGCGAATGGAAAAGTTCAGTTATATAGGACGTCCTGATGGTATCGGCAACAGACTGGAAGAAATTTTCAAGCTTGAGTGTCTTTGTGAACAGACCAATTCACAGTGTGAATATATCTGGGTGAATCGTCAGGCATTCAGGTCGTATGATTTTCTGTTCAGAGCCGATAATGTGCACCTTGTTGCGGAGCAGGAACCGACATATCCTGTACAGGATTCTCTTCCCAAGGTTGTCGGTACCCGTTCAGAGTATCTGAAGGCTGCCCGAAAAATCATACCTAATTTCGACATATCCTTTGCTACAGAAGTTTCTCCTGTGGGAATTCATATTCGCGGTACTGACAGAATAAACGATGAAACTGAGCATCCGCATTTTATGAGAAGTTATAATGAACTTCTTTTGTATATGCTTAATACGGTTTCCCTGCTGAATGAGAGCAGACCGGAATATGTTTTTATTGCTTCCGAGTCTCCAGCCCTGCGTAATTTTTTTATAGATCACCTGCATGAGTCAATAACTGTCATTGATCCTGTCTGTGCTGCGGATGTTCCCGAGGAGTATAAAGATTTTTTTGCTCTTACTCTATGCAGTGAAATATGGATGGTCTCTAAGTTTTCTTCGTTTTCCATTGTTGCATCGCTGCTGGGGGATATCCCGCTGAATACATTTTTCACTGACGGGAAAGTTGCCCAGAGATATAAAGCAAAATTTAAATACCATAAATTATGTTCGGATTCAGAGGCTCTTAAAGATGATTCTGACTGCGGTTGCAATGTGCAGTCTTCGGGAATTGCTCCTTCCATGAAGTTAAGTCTGGGGCTGAATACTTCAATGAAGTCCATTGGGTATACTTCTGTGAGTCTTGAAGGAGAACCGGATATTGTGGATGACGCTCAAGAGCTCTCAAAAATTCCAGACGAATCCTGCGAAAGGATAATCGCAAGCCATGTGTTGGAGCATTTCGACTATAGCGGGCGGGCAAGTCAGCGGGTAACAAAAGCTATCGAAATTCTACGTGTCTGGCATTCTAAGCTGGTTCCGGGGGGGATGGTTTATATTTCTGTCCCGGATTGGGAAAAACTGTTCGCTGTTATGATGAACTATAAAGATAATTATTGGGATATTGAGGATACTCCGTTTATCGACCCCATCGGCCCAATCTTCGGCGGCATGGAGACAGCTTACAATACCCACAGAATGCTATTCAATTTCAGCTGTCTTAAGCATTGCCTTGAACAGGCAGATTTTACAAATGTACAGCCTGTTGAAAATGTTGCTCTTTTTACCGGATTTAACGGTTCGGCCAGACATTGGAGCAGCATTAATGTTTGCGCCATCAAATAGATGGAAGTGAAGTTTGAATTCAAGTGTTAATCATGAGACTGAGATTTGTATTCAGGCTTTGCGCGGTTTATTTCAGGGGTGTATTTTGATCTCACATGCAAACCAAAGGAGGTCACTATGGCTCTTGGAAGAATAGTTGTTTTTGCAGCCGGTGCTACAGCCGGCGTTCTGGCTGGTTATGCTCTGAAATCTGAAAAAGTCCGTCCCGCAGC
The DNA here is from genome assembly GCF_010470675.1 of Desulfovibrio sp. JC010. Taxonomy (NCBI): domain Bacteria; kingdom Pseudomonadati; phylum Thermodesulfobacteriota; class Desulfovibrionia; order Desulfovibrionales; family Desulfovibrionaceae; genus Desulfovibrio; species Desulfovibrio sp. JC010. Next base: position 138,256 of record NZ_VOIQ01000006.1, on the reverse strand, counting down.
AGTGTCCACTGTAAAAGCCGGGCTTAAGGTTAAGGACTGGTCTGTAAAACAGTACGAAATCATCAAGGAAGATGTGAAGTCTCTGGCTGAGCAGGCCAAGGAAAAGGGCAGTGCCCTTGTTTCCAATGAAAGCAAAGAGACCGCGGAGGAAAGTGCATGAGTACATTAGCAAGAATCGCACTCTTCGGGGCCATCGGCACACTTCTTTTCCTGCCGCTGGTTGTCAAACGCAGGCATCGCCACCGTCATCGCCACGGCAGCCCGGCCCTTGTCCGCTCCGGCGGTAAAGGCGGCGGTGGAGGTAAAGGCCGCAAGTAGCTTAACTGCCAAAGGTATTTATTAACAATCAAGACCTGCTTCGTTAGCGAGGCAGGTCTTTTTTTATTGCTGATGGGGCAAGGGGAAAAGTTCTGTTTATGCTTTAATCTCAGCCTTGCAGCAAGGTTTTGCATTTCTGTTATGTTTCGTTATTTTTGTAAGTAGGGGGGCTCCTTGAATTTTCCCTTATCTTTCGTTAAATAGATCATACAGTTCTATGAAGGGTTCGGAATGATAGAAAGAATATAGGCCTTTCAAAATATATAAGAAGAGATTTTTCATGACCAATAAGATTAAACGCATTGCTCTGATTCAAGTTACCCGCCCTTTTGTAGCACGCCCTGAAATCGGTCTTGGGACTGGATACCTGAAAGCATACATTGAACACAGGTGGCCAGGGCGTTTTTCTATTGATATTTTTGATTCTACTGATGCGTATAATGTTGTTCTGGCAAATGTTGAATCCTATGATTTTGTAGGTCTGTCATCTGTTACGCAGCTCTACGGCGTGGCAATTGATATTGCAAAGAAGCTGAAAGAGGCCAAGCCGTCTATTGTGATCAACATAGGCGGAGCGCATATTACTGCAATACCGGAATCTTTGGATCTGGCATTTGATACTGCTGTCTTGGGTGAGGGGGAAATTAGTTTTTCAGATTTGGTTGATGCGGAAGACAGAGGGCTTTCCCGCAGTGAAATTTTATCTATTCCGGGGATTGCAGGCAGGAATGAAGATGGGTCTTTGAGCATGGGGCCCAAACGAAAATATATTTCCAATCTTGATGATATTCCCTTTCCCATTAGGGATATATTCAATAAATATAGAGCCGTACCAAGTCTAATTACTTCCAGAGGCTGCCCCTATGACTGTGAATTCTGCACAAACAGGATAATGTGGACCAGATCTGTAAGAAGACCCCAACCCAAACGGGTTGTCGATGAGATTTGCCATTTAATGGAGCATGTTGAAGATATACGGGTAATTGTTTTTCGTGATGATATTCTTTTCCTGACTACAGAATACCTGAAAAGAGTCGTTTCACATGCAATGAAGTATGCTCCTCAGGTGATTGAGATACCGAAGGTTATTTACTCTCATGTAAATGTTATGCAGGATCCTGAATTTGTTATGTTGCTTCAGGAGTTTGGCGTTGTGAAAGCTCTTTGCGGTTTTGAAAGTGCTTCTGAACGTATTTTGAAAATCTTAAAATCAGGTCGAGTCACAACCGAACAAAATCAGAAAGCCATTGATGTGTGTCACTCTCTAGGAATGGAGATCGGTGGCAACCTGATTATCGGCACTCCGTACGAAGATCGGCAGGATCTTATTGCAAGCTATGAATTTGCCAGTAAAAACGTTCAGGATGGAAAAGTAGGGGCTTTTTCAACATCCATTCTGACTCCATTTCCCGGGAGCAAATACTGGGACTCTTTTGTTGGTCCCGATTTTGATCCTCTAAATTTCAACTGGGGATGTTTGGATGAGTTGGCTTTTTCTACGTATTGGCAGGATACAAAAGGGGGGGGACATATAGAAGACTGGTGGAAAAAGCGCAATGAACAGGGCAACCCGTATCTGGGTAAATTGCCTGAATATGAATTCCTGCAATTGGTAGATAAATATGAGCCGCCACTGCTGGCAGCTCAGGAAGAATATCTCAGGAAAGACAAGAAGTACTAAATCAGGCCGAACTTGACTTCTGAGGGGGGCCATATAGTATGAGCGTTATGGATACTATTAAATATTTATATCTTTCAACTGAAGTCAGTGCAAGGGAGTTCGATTCAAAGATACTGCTTGCCCTGCAGGCCTTACGAAATGGATATACTTCTGTTGTCGGGGAAGACCATTTTTTTTACCGAAATATTGAAAAACTTCCCCCCGGCGTCCTGTTTGAAAAATGTTTTACTGCCGATCATTATGACCTGATCATAAAACCAGCCAGCGAACGCGGTTTTATTGTTACCGGTATTGACGAAGAACAGTTGAACAGTTTCAAAACACCTTTCATGCATCGAAGAGCCTATCCTGAAAGTCTTGAAGCGGCTACAGCAGTATTTACATGGGGAGATCATCAACTATTGAAGATGATGAAAGAGAGGCCTCAATATAAGTATAAATATATAAAAGCCGGGTCCCCCAGAATAGATCTTTTGACTCCGCAGGGATGTGAATTTTATAGACCTCATGCCGAGGCCTTAAAGAAAATTTTTGGCGATTTTTTGCTGGTAAATCTGAATACCCATGTGGAGCATCTCGGCGGAAATGAGTATGCGACCAAGGCTGTTGTGGCTACAAAGGTCGTTGACATGCATAATCCTGAAGAGATAAAATTTTTGGAGAATTTGTTCACCCGGGCCAGCCTTGTCTTACGTGAACTGCTTAACGTGGTAAGCTATTTCGGTGAGAATCACCCTGAGGTTACTGTCATTATCCGTCCCCACCCAGCTGACAACGGTCAGGAGTTAGCCCGCTTTGTTTCACAATACGATAATGTCAAAACTATTTTCTACGGCCCTCCCGAACCATGGTTGCAGGCATCAACCCTTTCTCTAAGTTCCGGTTGTACTACTTCCTTAATGTCAGTCATGATGGACCATCCAACTATTAGTTATATACCTCCTTCCGTTGCCGATTACTCGGACCGACACATAGCAAACGTTGTTTGTCCTATTGCGGAAAGCCGGGGTGCGGTTGTGGATGCATATTTTAAGACTCTTGCGGGAGAAACTGAATGGTTTACCTCCCATATTAAAACTACCGCAGCCATCAGGGAAAAGTTCACTGAGTTCTCTCCTGATAAATTGTCTTCCGTCACGATGATGGAACACATTGAAAAACTTTATGTTGAGCGCGGCTTTAGTAATGAAGAGAGGCTTGACTGTAATGCTCTGGATTTATCCTACGGAGTGTCAAACTATAAATTTCCGATGGTTTCCCTTGGGGATGTGCAGGAAATGGCTGATCGAATGATCAAATGTTTTGATATCCCAGTGCAATGCCGGGTTGAAGAGATCAGGCCGAGGGTTTTTCTTTTTTCGGCTGAATAGCTTTAGCGGTGATGTGATCTTTTAGACGAAGAATTTCTAAATAAAAAAGAAATAAAAAAATGCGAAAAACCCGCTGTGCAGAATGTATGGCGGGTTTTTTTTGAACTTGCCGATTTATCTGGTTTTGGAATATGAACAATAGATGAAAGTGTCGGAGGTCTCGAAATGATTTTGTCATCTGTTGCTGCTTAGGGAATGTAGCGGGAATTAGTAATTTTGCAAAAAAAATACAAAGTTAATCTGCTTGGACAGGGCTTAAATCGCCACGGCTGGGAGCCCATAAAAGAAATCTTGCGGCAATCCGGAGCTGAGTGTCTAATGTTTAATCATCATGAAACATTACCTGCGGAGAGCGACTTAGTCATTCTTCTTGGTTATGACCGGATAGTTCCTAAGGCACAGATAAAGCAGCCATCAAGGGGAACAATACTGTTTCATTCAAGCGACCTTCCGGAGGGGAGAGGCTGGGCCCCCATATATAACACCATCGCAAGAGGGCTGCCTTTGACCCAGACTTTGTTGTTTGCGGAAGAAGAAATTGATTCAGGTGATATTATTGCCAAAGCCCGCTATCCGTTGAGCGGCAATGAGACAGAAAGCGAAGTACGTGACATAGATGATGCTTTGACCGTTTTTTTACTTAAAAATAAAATTTCAGATATTCTGTCGGGAAAAATAAAAGCTCAAAAACAGGATAAAAATCCCTTTTCGTGGTGGGATAGACGTACCCCTGCTGATTCTGAAGTTTTTGTTGATGACAACACACTTCGAATTTTAGACCATGTAAGGGCTCTTCCCGAAAAAGCTCCTGCCTTTGTATATATTCGTGGAAGAAAATTTTTTCTGAGACTCGAACCCGAAGACAATGCCTATGGTGTTAAGAGCGGGTTAATCGAACTGGTGGCGGATTGATTTGGATTGTTTTCGGTATGTAAGACGTTCTTCGTATTGGACAGACCATGGGGAATTGCAATGAGTTATTTTATAACAGGCACTAAGGTCGGATTACGCGGTTTATCGCTGGACGATGTAGATGGCAACTGGTTTTCGTGGTTTAACAACCCTGAGATTACAAAATATATGTATAACGGAAGTTATCCGAACACCCGGGAAGGATTGATAAAATTTTACCAATCAACCTGTGTGGACAATTCTGCCCATCTGGTTTTAGCTATCATTGATATTGCCAGCGGAGCACATGTGGGAAATCTGGGTCTTCACCGCATAGATCATCTTTATCGCAGGGCAGAATTGGGGATTGTTCTGGGAGAAAAAGATTTTTGGGGAAAAGGTATAGGCAGTGAAGCCTGCAAACTGATCTGCGGTCACGGTTTCGCACGTTTTAATCTGCATAAGATTTTTTTGAGAACAGAATTTGAAAACGTGGGTGCCATCAGGGCTTTTGAAAAGGCCGGATTCAGTCAGGAAGCCGTTTTGAAAGAGGAAATATATCGGGATGGGGCGTTTCGGGACAGTGTGTATATGTCCTGTTTTTCACCTTATTAAACCTTTGAGTTTGGCAGGAATAACATTTGAGGACAAATTACAAAAAAATTTCCAAATCTGAAATCAGAGCAGAATATAATGCGTCTGCAAAAGAGTTCAATTGTGATCATGAGAGAGGCAAATGGGGGAGCCGCGCAAGTATGACCGGACGCTTCCACACTCTTTTCGATCTTATAGACCTTTCCGGCGTAAATCGTTGGCTTGATATCGGATGTGGACCGGGAACTCTTTTTGAGCAGGCTTTGCAGGCCGGATACGAGTTTGATTTTCTCAAAGGGGTCGATATCTCATCTGAAATGATCAAGGTCGCCAAATCTAAAAGACTGTCCGGTAATATTGAATTCTCTGAAGAAGACCTGGAGTTGTCTCCAGGTCCTGTGAAATTTGATTTTGTTTCCATGATCGGTGTGCTGCAGCAGTGCGCTATAAAACCTGTAGATGCTTTTAAGTCCGTTGCTCAAAAAATGAATCCGGGGGGCCGTTTCTTTTTCACAACCAAGCACATAGGCTGGGTTGAATTTACTTCCGGGCGGCTTGAGCCGGAAAGAGGTCATTCATGGTTTTCTATGCCTGACCTTAGGGACGGATTGGATGAAGCTGGTTTTTCAATTCTGCATGAAGGCGGGCTTCTTCCTGTTGAACGAAAATTTGTCTCCCCGGAGGATTCGCATACGGTTTATTTTCTAGTGGAATTAAAATGAGTTTCTCGACTATTCATGTCATTGCGGAAGCGGGCAGTTCAATCGGTTATGGACATTTAATGCGTACTGCGTCTCTCGCCCATAATTTAAAGTTAAAAAATAACGCGGACATAGTTTACTGCTCATCTGCTGGGAGCGATCTGAGCTCTATTTCCGAATATTGTGACAAAATAATTCTTACCGATGATAAGCGCGAATGGGAAACCATTCCTCCGGGAAGTCTCGTTATTGTTGATGGTTATGATAAAGGGGCTAAACTTTTGACAACGCTTGGAGAGCGCAACATCTTCAGGATAGCCTATGACGATGCAGGAATCAGGGGAGTTAACCCTTGCGAAGTGCTTGTGTGCGGCATGCCGGGAGAGAAGGCCGGACGTTATACAACTCCGGAAGGTTGTGTCCGCTGCATCGGTCATGAGTACGCATCTATCAGAAAAGATATTCTTTCCCTGCGCGAAGCCGGGAACATCGATACTGGCAATGGCACTATCCTGATAACCATGGGCGGCAGTGACCCTGGTGATGTTACTGCCACATGCGTTGAAGCTCTTTCGGCAGGAAATTATCCGCTGTCAGTAGTGCTTGGTCCCGGATACAAGGGAAAGGCCGAAGAGTTTGCAGGTTCCGGCAACATTTCCTTTTATAGAAATCCCGTTAATTTTCCGGAAATGATGGCCGCCTGTACTCTTGCCCTGTCAGCTGCAGGAGGAACTTCTCTGGAACTTGCCTGTCTGGGTAAACCCATGGCCTTAATATCATTGGGTAAAGATCAACTCGATAGCGCAGTGACATTACACGATCGTCATGCGGCAAAGCATTTGGGATATTTTGCGAATATCTCAGGAGAGAAGATTCGCAGTGAAATTTTTGATTTGATGAATGATCCAGCCCGGCTCATTGAGATGGGGGAAAGGGCTGCCAGTTTTGTAGACGGTAAAGGTCCCGCCCGATTAGCCGATATAGTTTTACGAGAGTTTACAAATTGGAGTCTGTAATGAGAATACTCGATGCTGAAGTGCATACGCTCCCTCCTGAGTGGTGCACGGATGCCTATGCGCCTGAAAGCACTGAAAATATAATCCTTCCGGCAATGTATGAACACCCCCAGAGGGACAAGGCTCTTGCCGGAGCCCATGAGGAAGGATTATTGGCTGAAATGGAGCGGGTCGGCGTGGACGGAGCCGTGATTATGGGACTGCCTTGGAAAAGTGCTCAACGTTGTGAACGGAATAATGAGTATGTTGCGCAGGTTTGTGCCCGGAACAGTAAAAAATTCAAGGGACTGGGTATACTCCCCCCCCCTGAATCAGAAGTTCCCGAGCATGCGGTACTCCGGCTTAAAGAAACTTACGGTTTTACGGGAATAAAGGTTATCCCTTCATGGCATGGCTATAGACTGGACTCATCTATTTTAGAGCCGGCTTTAGCCCTGATGGAAAAGGAAGGTTTGGTTTTGATGTCTCATACTGACCATCTTTTTTTAAATCCGCAGGACTCCGATACCGCATATTCCTTGCTTGAAGTTGCCAGACGCCACCCCGAATTGAAAATATTCTGCCCGCATTTAGGCGGTCTTTTGTGTTTATATGCCCTCCACGCCCCCATAAAACCGGCATTGAAAAATCTTCTTTTTCTGGGCTCTGTGTCTGCTACGCCGCAAATGATTTCCTTTGCCCAGCAAAGTATCGGAGCGGACGCTGTTTCTTTTGCAACGGATTTTCCATTTAATATGGAGAATGACATGTTCTCTGTGGTAAATGATTGCAAAGATCTCCCAATGGATACAGATACACGCGAAAAATTTTTTTACGGTAACCTTATGCGTTTTCTGGGATGGGAGATATGAAAATTATTTCAGGCCACCAACCGGTATACATGCCCTGGCTCGGTTTTTTTCATAAAGTGGCGCTGGCGGATATATTTGTGGTTATGGATGATGTTCAATATCTGCAGCAGGACTGGAATAATCGCAATTACATTAAGGGCGGGCATGGTCCGGTGCGGCTGACTGTTCCCGTAAGTTTAAAAAAATCAAAAAGCAAAATAATCCGTGACATAAAAATTCAATCAGAAGGTGACATAGAAGCATCAAGTCACTGGCAAAAAAAACACTATCTTTCCATCCGCTCATGTTATGCAAGGGCTCCTTTTTACTCCGAGCACGCAGAGTTTATTGAAAATCTTTTCCTGAATAAAAAATGGGAATGGCTGCATGAGTTAAATTATGAAATTCTTAAATATATGCTGGGATATCTGGGACTGGAAACCGAACTTGTCATAGCGAGCGAATTTGGTTTCCAGGGAGTGAAGTCCGACCTTGTTCTGGATCATTGCCTGAAGCTGAACGGGAACATCTGTGTTTTGGGCATGCATGGAAAGGATTATATTGATTGCGACTCTTTTTTCAGAAAAGGGATCAGCCTCCACTTTCAGGATTATGTCCATCCGCGCTATGATCAACTGTTCGGTGAATTCGAAAGCAATCTTTCAACACTTGATGTGCTGATGAATGCAGGAAAAAACAGTTTAGAGATTCTCCGGTCAGACAATGTTACCAGAAGTGAATTGTTAGACGCCGTCAATAAATCCGAAACACCAATAGTTTATACCCGCAGGTCAGATCATGAAAAATAAACTACATTTCGAAATTGAAGATAGGAAAAGCGGTCCCGTATATCTTATCGCTGAGATAGGAATCAACCATGGCGGTGATTATGCGTTAGCTCTGGAAACAATAGATGCGGCAGTTGGAGCCGGTGCTGATGCTGTAAAATTCCAGAGTTTTAAAGCAGATGAATTCATGTCAGATAAAGATCTTTTGTATTCTTATGAAGAAAACGGCGTAGTCGTGCGTGAGTCGATGTATGACATGTTCAAGCGTTTGGAACTGCCGGTTGAATGGCACATGGATCTTAAAAATTATGCTGAGTCAAAAGGGGTTGATTTTCTTTCTTCAGCGGCGGACAAAGCCTCGGCCAACCTTCTTGTGGAAATGGGAGTCTCGGCTATAAAATTGGCCTCGGAAGATCTTATAAATTACCCGCTTTTAAAACACATAGCTACCCTGGGGCAGCCTGTGATACTATCAACAGGAATGGCTGAGGAGTGGGAAATCGAAAAAGCACTTGATGAACTTGCTGCTGTCGATGTCATGCTGCTGCATTGCGTATCCCTATATCCGACACCATTGAACCAGGGGAATCTTTTACGCATCAAGTCGCTTAAGAAGAAATTCGGCAAAGTTGTGGGTTATTCTGACCATACTATGGGGATTGAGGCTGCGGAACTGGCTGTCGCCCTTGGTGCCGTTTGTGTGGAAAAGCATTTTACTTTAGATAGGACCCTTCCGGGTCCGGATCATTCTTTTTCTTGTACTCCCGATGAGTTAAAAGAATTGCGTGTCCGGCTGGATCGTGCTGTTGATATGCTTGGAAACGGTGCCTTTGCGCCGGGAGAGGAAGAGTGCAAAGCCCGTCTTGATTTCAGGCGAAGTATTGTGGCTGCGAGGCCGTTGAAGGCGGGGACAGTCCTTTCCGAAGATGATCTGCATTTGCAGCGTCCGCACACCGGCATTCATCCTGTTGAAATGGAGAAACTGGTTGGCCGGAAATTGTCGGTGGATGTTGAGGAAAGGGAGCAGCTGTCATGGAATTTTTTAGCTGACGACCTCCGTAATGGACAACTATAGGTATGCGAACCATGCAAAAGAATCGGATGTTTATTTTTGGACCAGCCAGAAGTGGTACAACTTTGATTTCCAACTTGCTTTCCCAGCACGTGAACTTGCACATACTTGTTGACAGCATGCTTTATCAAAAAACAAAACGCGCATATGAAATGCTGGCCAGAAAATGTTCTCTTGACCCCAAAAAACCTGACGTAAACGTCCCGCTTAGTTATCAGCAAACAAAATATATTGTTTCCATGGTCATGTTTTGGCTTTTGGATATACAATATGATCTTCCTCTTCGGGATGGGGTTTACGGCTCATGGCTGAAAACATATCGAGAACGGGTAGATCCTTATCCCATATTGCAAAAAGCTAAAACAAAGCCGCTGACCATACGTAATCTGCTGGATGAGCTTTGGCTGCAAATGGCTGGAGAATTGTCAGAAGAAATTACCTGTTATGGTGAGAAAACGCCTTCTAATACGCATTGTGCTCGTTGGGTCTTAGCAGCTTACCCAAATGCAAAAACAATTATGGTAGTGCGTAATCCTTACACAAATATTGCGTCAATATATAATCGCTCTATACCTCAATATGATCTTCCACACGCAGTACATACGTATTTGAAATTCTATAAAACACTGTTGAAGATAAAAGATTTACCGAATGTTAAAGTTATTCACTATGAGGACATTATCAACAATTTAGTTGAGACCGGAAATGAGATGTTTTCATTCCTCGGCCTGTCCCAGCATATTCTCGAACCGATATTCGAACCGGTGGCAAGAGTTGACTATGTGGGGTCTGAAATAACAAAGGACAAGGATAATAAACTCAAACAGGTGTTTAATGCGGAACAAAAAAAATATATTAGAGAGCATTGCGGTCACATCTTTGATACTTTTTATCCTGCCGAGATTTAAATAACGAAAGGAGATGCATCGTGAATGAAAAGGCTTTGATTGTAGCAGCACACCCGGATGATGAGGTTCTGGGATGCGGTGCGACCATAGCCCGGCATGTTGCAAAGGGCGATGTCTGCCGTATTGTAATACTTGGCGGAGGTTTGAGAGCGCGTGGAGCTATCGACAGTGAGCAATTGGGCCTTTTGCGAAAACAGAGCAAAGAAGCCGCTGCAGTTCTCGGAGTTGAGGAGCTGGAGCATTATGACTTTCCTGACAATGCAATGGATACTGTTTCTTTGCTTGAGATTATTAAGGTCATTGAAAAGCAGATAGAGCTGTTTGCACCCTCTGTTATTTATACCCATTTTCAGGGCGACCTCAATGTTGATCACTCCATCACTTCCAGAGCTACCGTTACTGCCGCCAGGCCTTTTGCTGGAAGCAGTGTAAAAGAAGTCTGGTCCTATGAGGTCCTTTCATCAACAGAATGGAATTTCCAGAATATTTCAGACTCTTTTCATCCTCAATTATTTGTAGATGTTAAAGATTTCATGGCCCAAAAGATACGGGCGATGAAATGCTATACTTCCGAGTTGCAGGAGTATCCTGCCCCGCGAAGTGTGGAGATGATCGAAAATCTTGCCGCGCGCAGAGGGACTCAGTCGGGATGCCATGCCGCGGAAGCATTCCAATTGCTTTACAAAATATGTCGGTAAGTTGTATGTGCAGGACATAATTTTAAATTGGTAGTGAGGGTTATGAAATATCCTAAAAATATGGATATAATTGTTCAGGCACGAATGGGATCTACCAGGCTGCCGGGTAAAATAATGCAGCAGATTATGGGAAAACCCATGATCTGGTATGTTTTTAAGCGGTTAGAAGGGTGCAGGTCTGTAAGGCATTGTATTTTATCAACCTCGACGAATGAGCAGGACAAAATTGTCGCCGATTGGGCTGCCAAAAATGATATAAAATATTTCAGGGGAAGTGAAAGTGACGTACTGCTTCGTTATGGCGATACTGCAAAACACTTTGGTTCCGAACATATTATGCGGATTACAGGAGACTGCCCTCTCGTCGACCCCAAAATTTGTGACGACATCGCAGAGTATTATTATGCGGAAAATTTAGAATATTGCAGAACATCAGATGACTTTCCCCACGGGCTGGATTGTGAAATCTTTTCCAGGTCCGCACTGGACCTTGCATGCAGAGAGGCCCGGACGGAATCTGAAAGAGAGCATGTGACTACTTATATGAGCCTGCACCCAGACAGAATTAGACAGAAAACATACCAGAATGATAGTGATACTGTTGCAGGCGACTTGCGCATTACAGTGGACTACCCTGAGGACTTCACTGTCATCCGGGAAGTGCTGGAGCACCTGTTCCCATCCAACCCTTACTTTTCTTGTTCTGATATAGTTCTATTGCTGGAAAACAATCCGGATGTTGCGAAGCTGAATTCAAAGTACACTAGAAATGAATCATATTTAAATGAACTAAAACGTGACGGCCTGATTTCCTAAAGGAGTTTTTATGAGTGATAAAAGTCTTGTAGCTGGCTTCGAAAAAGTTGTTGAACGATTTTTAAATCAGGCTGTTTACTCTGCTTCCCCGGATTCAGAGAGTCCTTTTTTTCCCCGGTTAATCCATATTGAACCAACTAATATCTGTAATTTGCGCTGTGTCCATTGCCACCACCATCTTAATGAAAATGGAAAGCCCTCCTATAAACGTAAGCAAGGCATAATGGATATGGATCTTTATAGATCCATCCTTGATGAAATCGCTCCCTTGGGATGCTCGGTCACTCTTGATACTCAGGGTGAACCTTTGTTGCATCCTGCTATTCTCGAAATGGTAAGAATGGCAAAAAGCAGGGGGATGTATACTTCATTAATAACTAATGCCACCAAACTGAATGCTGAAAAAGCAAAATCCCTGATCGAGATGGAGTTGGACAGGATTGTTTTTTCTTTTGATGCTGCAGACAAGGATGTATACGAATCCATAAGGATTCGTTCGGATTTCAACCCTACTTTGCGCAATATCCTGCGATTCATGCAACTCAATGAGTTGCATGAACACAAGACCCATGTCTGCATGTCCATGGTGCATCAGGAACGCAACTGGGATCATGTTGAGGAGTATAAAGAGTATTTTTCAAAGCTTCCTGTTGATAAAATTTTTATAAATCCGATGCTGAATCTTTGCGGTTCGGCCGGGACTTCTTCTGAAATAGATCTTGCTGAACTGGCTCCTGAATCCAAAGAAGACTGGCCGGTATGCCGCATACCCTGGGAAAATTTAACAGTTAACTGGGACGGGCTGGTTACTGCCTGTCCAGTAGACGTAAATGTTGTTGCTCCCGTAGGGGATGTAAACAAGTCCAGCCTTGTGGATATTTGGAACTGCGAAAAAATGCGCAATTTTCGCAATGCTCACTTAAATCGTCGATATGAGGGTATAGAAACCAACGGTCCTCTTTGCTCGGTTTGTAACTGTAAGTTTGATTCTGAGTATGACCTGAGTCGGTACAGCAAATACGCAGTAAAAGCCATTGCCCGGGAGGCTCTTCATTACGCCAAATATCTGGGTGAAAATGTAGAAGTAAAAAGAGATATGGGGAATCAGGACTTTCTCGAGTTTGAGTTAAAACGTCTTGAGCCTTAATTCAGAAAAAATGCTGCCGGATGCAGCCTTCGGAGAATGGAAATGAAGCTGGATGGAAAAACTATATTGATAACTGGGGGCACAGGATCTTTTGGTAGAGCGTTAATCGATATCCTGCTTTTAGAATCCAATGTAAAAAAAATAATTATTTTTAGCAGGGATGAATTGAAGCAATGGGAAATGGCTAACAGCTACAGTCCTGAGCAGAAACAACGGTTACGTTTTTTTCTTGGAGATGTCAGAGATTCCAAAAGGCTTTACCGGGCTCTTGACGGTGTGAATATTGTTATTCATGCTGCTGCCTTGAAGCAGGTTCCTGCTGCTGAGTATAATCCTATTGAGACAATAAAAACCAATATCAATGGAGCATCAAATCTTATTGATGCCGCCATTGATACGAAAGTTGAAAAGGTTATTGCTCTTTCAACAGATAAAGCCGTTAACCCCGTGAATTTGTATGGGGCAACGAAGCTGTGTTCCGACAAGCTGTTTGTTGCGGGCAATGCTTACGTAGGCCATGACAAGACAAAATTTTCAGTTGTCAGATATGGAAACGTACTTGGAAGCAGGGGGAGTGTGGTTCCTTTATTCCGGGAGCGCAGCAAGTCAGGTCGTCTTCCTGTTACAGATACCCGGATGACACGGTTTTGGATTACTCTGGATCAGGCCGTCAGGTTTGTACTGAACAGACTTGCGGATATGCAAGGCGGTGAAATCTTCATACCTAAAATTCCCAGCACCTACATTGTTGATCTAGCCAAGGCGATTTGTCCGGAATGCAAGATTGATATCATCGGCATAAGGCCCGGAGAGAAGCTCCACGAAGTGATGATTCCTGAAGATGAGTCCCGCAATACCTATGAATTTTCAGACTACTATGTGATCAATCCTATTTTTGAGGGTTGTAATAAAAGGTATGAGGGAAGTGTTTGTACAAAAGTTCGCGATGGTTTTCAGTATTCCTCAGATTCCAACGAATGGTTTTTGACTGGGGAGGAGCTGAAAGAAACCCTTAAGCAGATATAATAATGACTGAATTATCAAAGGTAGGCATAGTCGTTGTCGCGCGTATGAATTCCAGCCGTCTGCCGGGAAAATCCATGGCGGATATTCTGGGTATCCCCAGTCTTGAGCATTTGCTGATACGGCTGGAGCGGTGCCGCTCGGTCTCTAAAATTATAGTGGCCACTACTCAGGATGATTCTGATGATCAGATTCAGGAGACTGCTAAAAAAAGAGGGCATTTGTGTTTCCGGGGAGATGCGGACGATGTTCTGGGACGAGTGTGCGGGGCTGTGAAGATGGCGGATCTTGACATTGTCGTCCATGTCACCGGCGATTGCCCTATGGTTGATCATGAGCTGGTGGATGAAATCATTGCCTTTCGGGAGAGCACCGGAGCTGACTATGCCATACTTGACCCGGACTATTTTCCCAGTGGATTCGATATAGAAGTATTTAAAGCTGAGTCATTATTTGATGTGGAAAAAAAATATTCCGACCCCTGGATTCGCGAGCATGTGACGGAACCTTTATATACCAGACCGGATGATTATTATGCGGAAAAAATGCTTCCGAAAGGGGAAATACCGTATCCTCCGGTCAAATTGTCTATTGATACCCCCCAAGAACTGGAAGTGGCTCAAGAGGTTTTTGCAGGCATATATCACGAGAATAATGACTTTTCCATAGACGATGTGTTTGCTTTTCTGGAACGCACACCTGAGCTGAAAAAGAAAGCGACTGTTTTTACAAAAAAGAAATACAGGGCCGGAGTTGTCGGACTGGGCCGGGTGGGTTTTCTGGATAGCCAGTTAAAGAAAAAAACTTTTTCCGTGAATACGCATGTCGCGGCATATCTCCGGCATGGTTCAACCAAGCTGCATGCTGTCTCAGAGAGCACCTCCCATTTATTGGAAAAATTTTCAGATCAATTGCAGATCGAAATAATCACTCCGGACGCTGCCGGGATGTTTGAACAGGGCAATCTGGATATTGTATCAATAGCGACTCCCCCTGAGAACCAAGCTGCTTTGGTCGAACTTGCTGTTGAGAGCGGTGTTAAGGCTATTTGGTGTGAAAAACCTTTTACCCTTAATCCGGAAGAAGCCAAGGCCGTATGTGAATTGTGTGAAGAACAAGGTGTGATTTTAGCCGTGAATCACTGGATGCGTTATTCTTCTGTCTTTCGTGAAATGAGGGATTTCATCTTAAGTGACGGCCTTGGGCAGATAGAAGCAGTGAGGATTCATTATTGCAAGGGGGCCGGAAACAGCGGTTCCCACGCTGTGGATTTAAGCAGATTCTTTTTTGGAGAAGTTGTGTCTGTTGTTGCGGCAAGCTGTACTCCTTTGGATACGGGCGATGCCAATATTGACGGCGTGCTTTTTATGGAAAACGGGATCAGAGTCCATTTAACAACCAGCGACTACAGGAATAATTTTTTCTTTGATGTGGATGTCGTCGGCACCGGGGGACGCATAAAAATTGAAAACAATAATGTTTCACAATTCAGGTTTGAGAATGGATGCAGTGTTGAAATATCACCATCTTTCTCCACGGAAATAGGGGAGCCTTTTCTTGCCGCAGTTGACGAACTGGTCAATTGTCTGCACGGCTTTTTAGAACAACCTTCCTGTACCGGTGAAGACGGATGGAGAAATACAGCCGTAGTGGCTGCCTTGCGGAAAGCATGTACCGCAGATAATTATTTTCAAAAAGTATTGTATTAGGTGGCAGTTATGGAAGAATTGGCTATTCTTGGCGGAAGACCGGTAACGGAAAAGAACTTCAACAACTACAATACAATAGGTGAAGAGGAGAAGGAGGAAGTTCTTGAAGTTTTAGATTCCGGAGTGCTCTCGGCGTTTATAGCTTCGCCCGGAGATTTTTTTTTAGGCGGGGAGAAAGTCCGCAAATTGGAACAGGAATGGGCGGATTATTTCTCAATAGCCCATGCGGTTTCCATGAATTCCGCAACTTCGGCCCTGATTGCAGCGATCTCTGCATGCGAAATCGGTCCGGGAGACGAAGTAATAGTGCCGCCCTTAACAATGTGCGCAACAGCCACAGCGGTGCTTGCAAATAATGCCGTACCTGTTTTTGCCGATGTTGACCCTGAAACAATGAATATTTCTCCTGCGGCAGTGGAAAAACTGGTCAACAAGCGTACTAAAGCCATCATGGTGGTTCATCTTGCCGGATTTCCATGTGACATGGATGAAATCATGGCAATTGCCGGGAAGCATAATCTTTATGTTGTCGAGGATAATGCTCAGGCACCGGGGGCTTTGTATAAAGGGGAATTTGCGGGCTGCATCGGTCATATTGGAGTCTTCAGCCTGAATTGCCATAAAACCATCCAGAGCGGCGAGGGAGGGATTGCAGTAACAAATGACAGTGATCTTGCCCTTAAATTGCAACTGGTAAGAAACCACGGTGAAAAATGCGTGGCGGGAGTAGGCCTTGAGGGAAAATTTGACCATATTGGTTATAATTTCCGCATGACCGAACTTGAAGCTGCTGTGGCAATTCACCAGTTGCGAAAACTGGAGTACCTGAATGATCGGCGTATCAAGCTTGCAGACTACCTAACCGAACGTCTCAATAATGAATGCTCTTTTATACGCACCCCTTGCAAAGCAGATGACCGGACGCATGTCTACTATATTTACCATATGCAATATGATGAAAAAGCAGCAGGCATTCCACTGGATCTTTTTGCCAAAGCGGTTCAGGCGGAAGGGATTCCTTTATATTCAAGGTGGGGAAGCCCGATTTACACCCTGCCTGTGTATCAGCGTAGAAATGCATACGGGAATGGAAACTGTCCGTTCGAGCCTCCATATCATGACAGAGATGTCTCATATCCCACAGGCCTGTGCCCGAATGCTGAGCTTTCTGAAGAAACATCATTATTCATGTTTGCTGTGGTTAGATGGCCTCAGACAACAGAAGATATGGACAATGTTGTTTCTGCTATCAATAAGGTTGTTACGCATAAAGAAAAACTTTTACAGTTAAGCGAACACGTCACTTGTGAGTAGCCGGAAAAAGATACTTATAGGTTCCGGTTTTCCCGGGGGCGCAGCTTGTCTTGCGCCTGTTGCTGCGAGCATAAAAAGGACCGGGGCCTATGGATTGTCCTGTGTGTGTACTGCCTTAAGTAAGGGGACCTTTGAACTGCTTAATTGCCCTGCGGAAATTTGTTCATTTGAAAATGACAGGGATGCTTTCAGGCTTGTCGAAGAAAAAGATCCTGCACTGCTGATCTCAGGCCTTCTCGGAGAGTTCGAGACTTCAATGGACTACAGGCTGCAAAGAGCTGCCCGGAACCTTAAAATTCCGGTTTTGACAGTACTTGATTCGTGGATGCATTTGCCGGAACGGTTTGTGCGAAGCAAAGACGGATCAGGATTTGAATATCTCCCTGATATGATCTCTGTTATGGATCAAAAGTGTGCGGATAAATTAGTGCACCACGGTATACCATCTGGCAACATCGCAGTGACAGGGCATCCGATTATTCAATATCTGAAAGAAAAGATTTACAAGCCGTCTTCCTTCACAAAAACAACCTGGGTTTTTTATTCTGAGCCTCTCTCTATTGTTTATGGAGACACGCTCGGGACAGGATTTAACGAAGTCGAGGCCTTCTCAATGGTTATAAAGGCAAGCCGGAATGAGCAGAATACCCCGCGAATTCAAGTAAAAGAGCATCCCCGACATTCCACATTGGAGAAAACAGGCTGCCTTGAGAATCCACAGGTTGAACTTGTGGACATCAATGCAGACCCCTATCAATTAATATTTGATGCAGATATAATTTTCGGCATGTCCAGTTCTTTGCTCGTGTGGGCTTTTTTGCTGGGAAAAAAAGTAGTCCCCATGCTTCCCGGAGGAGACAGTGACTGGCAGGATATGAATATTTTGATTCGGAGAAACTATATCCCCAATGCCAATACACAGGATGCTCTTAAAAAAATATTAGATTCTGAAATAGATTCTAGCTTGCAGGATAAATTGCGAGCAGAATTGTTCTGGCACCGCAACACAGCAGATGAGTGTGCAGATCTGGCTTATTCTCTTTTAAAGTAGCTAGTTGAAAACATTCCATATGTTGACTCCGTTGCGCCCATCAAATGAGCAGAAACAGTTTATTATTTCATGCTGGCCCGGATCATGTCCGCCACAGTGCGTTTTAGATCGCTCAGGTTGGTAATCGGGGCAAGCGGACAGTCTTTGCAGACCGGATCGTTTATTTCTCCGGTGATCAGCTGTCTGCGCAGCTCGGTGAAGCGGGATGTATGCATGGCTTTACGGAGTGTGGTTTCTTCATCCACCCGGCCCATGATTTCATCGCGCAGATGGCAGGAACGCAGATCCCCGTTCTCCATGAGCAATGGAGAATTCCACGGACGCAGGCAGAAACGTGTACTCTTTTTGTCCGGAACCGGTCCCTGAGCCTGCGCATTCTGATTTTTTTCATTGGCGGTACAAGAAGAATCAATGCCGAGCGGAGGAAAACGCAGGTCGTAATCCAGCAGCACCTTGGGGAAGAAATGTTCTTCCTCGCTGAGTCCGGCGGCCTTGATTTCTTTTACCAGTTCAGCTGATTCTTTGGATAGTTTATCCCAGAGCGGGCCGCATTTGCCGTTATGGATTCTGATTTCATGGTCTGCATACTGCTGATGGAATTCATCGGCATGGTCAACAACCCAGCCGACCATATAGTCCATGTTGAAAGGCTCAAGACGTTCAGGGAGCCTTGAATCGCGCGGACTGAGGTCGAAGACGGCCATTTCATCGGAATCTTGGATAATGTATACCTTGCTGATTTCTTTGCAGATTTTGCAGACACAATCGTCATCAATTGTTCCCTCAAACTCGCTTAGAGTCTCCGGATAAATCATGATCGGGTGCAGATGGCAGTTATGGGCCAGCAGACCTTCGCCGGGAATTGACCAGAACATCTGCGAAGGCCAGCCGCTTGATTTTTCTGATCCCATAGTGGCGTTGTGGGTGTCCGGATGCAGGTGGTCCAGAGCCAGATCGACCAGTTCTCTGGATTTGATGGGAGCTTCTATGCGCTTTGCAGTGAAAAAAAACCGGCGCATGAGCGGCTGGAACTCTTCTTTGAGAACACGCACGCTTGCGAGCATGATAGCGGTATAGCCTTCAGCTGCCCGGCGGTACAGGGTGTGGAATGTGTTCTCCGAGAAAACCGCGTCCGGGGTGAGAACTACAAGTCTTGCTCCCTCTTCATGTGCTTTGCGTATGGCGTGTTTATGGGCCAGAATCATGAATCTGTATTTATTTTTGCTTTCTATTATTTGCCAGTCAACAAGATAGAGCCGGATATCCATGATCTGGGCCAGCTGTTTATAAGCGGGGGATTCTTCCAGGGCCGGACGATCTTCCGGGGTGGTATAAATTATATAGGTTGAGCGGGATTCGGTATTTAATGATTCAATGTTTCCGGCACCCAGCTGGGTAGGCAGTACGTCATTCACAAACATGGAGGTGAATTCTTTGCCGAATACAACAATTACAGTGTGGAAATAAATTTTTCCGGGAGCTTTCTGCTGTCCGTTTTTTTCGGTTCTATGGCATGGAAATACGTCCATGTCCGCATTGTCATATGCCTGCCGCAGAGCCTGTTGCTTCAGGGATTCGTTCTCATTGTGGTGCATGTGATCTCCGTAAGATCCTTTTTATTCATCTGAAATTAAAAAATCAATAAAAGGGTGTTCTGCCTGAATCCGCTTTGCGATGTGTGTCCCCAGTTTTTTATTAAAGCCCATTACCACTACTGCCCCAGCCGGAATATCTGCCGGACTTATAATGGGCAACCCCATGTGTCTTTGTCCCTGTTTGCCCGGATCTTCGTCAACGAAAAATGAGACATTGCCTTTGAGGACCGCACCCAGCCATGTCCCGGCCACAGCGGTTCCGAAAATTCCTGTTTCCTGTTTAGTACTTATTTGCTCTGCTTTACGGGCCAGTTGGTCAAGCCAGCGGAGTTTTTCTGCCAGACTTTGTATTGCGGTTCCCTGCTTCGGCCGGATTTGGCGTCCATTTGATTTGCGGGCGGTGAATCCTATTTCTTTAGTCAGCCATGGGTCTGTTTTCGCAGTGATCTTCAGTCCTGCCTGCGCAGCCATAAATTCCAGTGTTTCCGGTGTGAAGTGGGAGCAGTGGTCACAGACCATAAGATCAAAGGGGTTGTCCGCAAATGATGAGGTATGGATCATTATCTGCCCGCCCTCGCGTAAAAGCCCCCCAAGCTGTTTGAGTACGTCGACCGGATCAACAAGATGTTCGATCACATAGGTCATGGTGATCAGATCAAATTTCTGCCCGATGTTTTTCAGCGGACCTGAGTAGAAGCTTTGTACTCCCTGCAAATGAAGTATTTCTTCTCTTTGTTCCGACTGTTCGTGTCCATAGAGATTCCATTTGGGGCGGCGCATATGAAATTGTTGCAGCAGGGAGCCGTTGCCGCAGCCCACATCAAGCACGGAGCCTTTCTCCGGCAAGGACAGGGCTGAAATAAGTTTGTCCATCAGGATTCCGCTACGGGGGCTGCCTTTACCGTGCTCATCAAAGATCAGCGGCTCATTCCCGGCACTCAGCGGATACATTTCATATCCGGAATAAATGCCGTTGATATCTTTGAACCATTGGGGGGAAAGCTTCTTCTGTGGGTGTCCGCACTCCTTGCAGATCATGAATTCTCCTGCCCGCGGCCACGGCTTGCAGTCCGAAGTTATGCCGGGAAAGGAATTGTATTGTTCAAAAAAACGGAGTTCAGTGCTTCCACAGAGCAGGCAGCGGCGGCAAAGCAGTTCCTCAATTACCTGCTGCGCATGGGGAAATTTAAACCCGATCAGCTCTTCTGTCTCTGCTGTCTCCAGCGCAGAGTGTTTCGGGCAGTAGTTCAGAAAATTCATGCAACTGGCAGGCTCAATCAGTGTGTTGTCGAATCCGGCCTGTGAGCACAGTTTACGTCCGAATTCAAGATAGCTGATTTCCTGCGGGCCGGAACAATGAAATATGCCGTCTGCGTCCGCTTCCATAATCCGGCAGCACCCCAGTGCTGCGTCTTCAAAAAGAACCGGGGCTATGCTCAGGTCGCTGAAGGGAGTGATTTTATTCCCTGCGGCAAGGTCATCCAGCCAGCCGGAGATGAGCGGGGTCTTGCGGTCCAGAAGTTTGGTCAGCCGCACAATGGCCGTCTGTCCGGGGAATTTGCGCAGGAAATTTTCCACATCGGTTTTCTGGCGTCCATACTCCGTAGCCGGGCAGGTGGACTCTTTCGGGGCGGGCATAGCTTTTTCCCCGTCAAAAACAGCGGTACTGGAGGGGTAGAGTATCTTAGTTCCTCGTTTGAGCAATGCTTTGCATAGTTCTATGGTCCGGTCCACATTGATGGTCCGGGATTCGGGATGATCTGCACACTCCCTGTAACCTGAAATTCCGGCTCCGATCACTGCCCAGTCAGCATTGGGTAGATTGGTGAACTTTGGTTCATCTTTTAGTTCGAAATGGATAAGCACCGGATTTTTGCGCGAAGTCTGGATAACTTCATGCCCGTTTTGCCGGATTTGACCGGCAATCGCATTGCCTAGCGAACCGTCTCCGATAACCAGAATCTTCATCTATAAAAAAACTCCTAGACAAAAGGCAGGTGGTCGGGGTTGACGTTGAGGTATT
Source organism: Desulfovibrio sp. JC010 (assembly GCF_010470675.1). Lineage (NCBI taxonomy): Bacteria > Pseudomonadati > Thermodesulfobacteriota > Desulfovibrionia > Desulfovibrionales > Desulfovibrionaceae > Desulfovibrio > Desulfovibrio sp. JC010. The sequence continues at coordinate 116,711 of NZ_VOIQ01000006.1, read as the reverse complement.
CGTGGATGAGTTTGTTGGTCCGGTTGGCTACACAATGGTGTTTGCAGTCCCGGCCGGGATTGATTTTGTAGAATTTATCCGGGTTGCCCTGCCAGAAATCTTTGAAGCTCTGCTCGGCTATGGAACCCAGCACTCCGGAATCAAGGTTGTAGGCTTTATCGTGGCAGGTGTAGACCCGCTGGTCAGCACCGATAACCGGCTGAATCTGGAGGTTGGGGCACCATGTGTACGGTTTGCCGAATTTTTCATCCAGTTCGTGGTAGGCATCAAAAATTTCACACTCTTTATCATGCAGATCTTCCTTGGCCCGCTGGGTCTGTTCCTTGATTTTGCCGAATACCGGAGCATGGTAGCGATTATTCTCGTGTCCGTCGTTACTGACCACGCAGGGAGAGAATTTAATGCTATCCACCCCCGCATCTTTCAGTTTACTGCCCATTTCATAAACATGGTCGGCATTATCGCGGTTGATGATATAGCTGACGCCCAGAAAGCATTTTCCGTTCAGCTTTTTAAAATTTTTAATATTGTCCATGACTTTGGAAAATTCATCTTCCGGCACGGAGCGGAACCGGGAATAGCTGGGGCCGTCCCAGCCATCCATGGATATTCTTATCCACGTGCCCATGGAGGAAAATATTTCGGCAATTTCGTCCCTGAGCAGTCCGCCGTTGGTCAGTGTGGCAATGCTGACACCGCCCTCGGCAAGGTCACGGGCGGTTGCGGACAGCTGCGGGTAGCAGAGCGGTTCTCCGCCGCCGCTGAAGGTGACCGCTTTTACGCCCATATCAATACAGTCGGCTACGATTTCTTTCATTTTCAGGGTCGGGATGCGGTCGGCAATGGACATATCCTGCCCCAGCTGCAGTTCCGGATTGCGGTAGGCACAATAAGAACAGCTGTGGTTGCAACCGTTGGTGGGTTTTATGCGGATGTGGATGGGAGCTTCAACCCGGTCTGCTTCGCGGGGCAGGGAATCGAGCTTGTCCTGATAGTGGAAAATTTTCAGATTGGTATAAAGCTGCATTGTGTCTCCGGTTTATTCAAAATAGATGAATTCGTAATCGCCGCTGTAGCTGAAATTTTTAAAAATCCATGTCCATTCTTCTTTACTGAAAAACGATTCGCAGGTCAGGGCCCAGCATTGCAGGTTGAATAATTCCTGCTCATTGCGGAAGCTTTCCACGCACAGAAATTTATTTTGCGCGACCCTTTCCATTTCTCCAAGTGCTTTTTTGAGATTAAAAACGGGCAGATTGTGCAGAGAGTTGATGGAAATCACCAGATCAAATTCCCCGTCCGCATATGGATACGGTTCTTCGGCCCGGTGGGTGAACAATTTGTCCCGGATTTCATCTTTGGCCCCGGCCAGTCCATGTCTGGAAATATCAAAGCCGTGCACATCCATGCCCAGCTTATGCAGTTCATAGAGCAGGAATGCTTTGCCGCAACCAACATCCAGAATGCGGGAACCTTTTTGCAGGCCGTATGTCTCGATCAACCCCTCTGCCACCGGAGTCCAGTATCCTTCAATATAGCGGTAGCCGCCATAGCCGTAGCGGCGGTCTCCGTCCCAATAGTCAAATTCATATTCTTTGGCCTTGAGCATGCATTCCACTTTGGAATCGTTCATACGTTCCAAGTAATCGCGGTTGGTGGAAGTGTGCAGCGGGGTGATCAGGTTGAGTTGTTTTGCCATAATTTTATTTTAAAAGTTTTTTTGTTTCTACAACAATATTTTCAGCGGTCAGCCCGTTATGGGCGAAGTGCTGCAATTGAGAGCCGTAGTTTTCGCTGAAGGAATCCGGCAGCCCGATCCGTTTCATGCGCAGCGGGTTGGGCAGGCAGGCTTCAGCGAGGATTTCCGCCACTGCGCTGCCGAGTCCGCCGAGCACGGTGTTTTCTTCTACGGTGATTACCGCCCGTGTTTCCCGCGCTTTGGAGACTATGGCTTCGGAGTCCAGCGGTTTGATGGTCGGCAGATGCAGTATTGAGGCTTCTATTCCTTGCGCGGCCAGCAGATCTCCAGCCTGTTTCATAATTCCCAGCATGACCCCGCAGCCCATGAGCAGCACGTCTTTGCCTTCGCGATAGGAGTATGCCTTACCGAATTCGAAAGATTTTTCTTCGGTGACAATGGGGTCGTAGCCTTTGGCAAGGCGTATGAAAATCGGTCCCTGATGATCGAGGGTGTGCGGCATGAGCCGATTCATTTCCTTGGCATCTGCCGGGGAAAGTACGGTCAGGTTGGGGATGACCCGCAGGATGGAAATATCTTCGGTGGCCCAGTGTGTGGGCCCCAGCGGGGCGTAAACCAGTCCTCCGCCGTTTCCGATGAATCGCACATTGAGGTTGTGCAGGCAGGCATCGAGCAGCAACTGTTCATAGCAGCGTCTGGTCAGAAAACTTTGGATGGTATTAATGTAGACCACCTTACCCTCATGAGCCAGCCCGCAGCCCATGCCCACAGCGTGTGCTTCGGCAATGCCTTCCATGAAGAAACGTTCCGGCATCTCTTCCTGAAAATGAGAGAGGGTACCCGCACCGAGATCCGAGCCGATAAAAACTACCCGTTCATCTTTTTTTGCCAGTTGGTAGACCTGTTCCAGACAAGCTTTACGCATGGTAATCCTCGATGCCCTTAATAATCATGGCGTGATCTTCTGCTGACATCTTTGTTTTGTGGTGCCAGGTGGGATTGTTTTCTGCGGCAGGTATGCCCTTGCCCTTAACGGTATGACAGATAATGACTGACGGTTTGTCTTTTTCAAAAGGAAGGTCCGCGAAAGCATTTTTCAGTTCCGGGACATCGTGTCCGTCAACCTCACGTACAGCAAATCCGAAAGCTTCCCATTTGTCGGCAAAAGGTTCCAGTCCGGAGATATCTTCAGTGGGACCGTAGGATTGCAGCTTGTTGTAATCCACAATGGCGGTCAGGTTGGAGAGTTTTTGGCGGGCCGCGCTCATGGCTGCTTCCCAGACTGAACCTTCTCCGCATTCCCCGTCGCCGAGTACAGTAAAAACACGGCTTGCCGAATTGTCGATTTTAAGTGCAGCAGCAACGCCCACCGCAAAAGGTAAACCATGTCCGAGGCTTCCGGTGGCAAACTCCACTCCCGGAGTTTTGGTGGTGGGATGCCCGCCTACGAGTCCTTCAAAGGAACAGAAACTGAACAACTCTTTTTCACTGATGAATCCCTTTTCCGCCAGCAGCACGTACAGGGCCAGACAGCCGTGTCCCTTGCTGAGAATGAAGCGGTCCCGCTCAGGCAGAAGCGGGTTGGCGGGATCATATTTTAAAACCGAATCATAAAGAACGCGCAACATTTCCACCAGAGACATGGACGGCCCGACATGGCCCCGCCCGGCATGGTGGAGCACGTCCACGATTTTTTTTCTGAGCTGCTTAGAACGCTGGTCCAATTTATTTCTCCGCTATATTAATTCTGTAAATTTAATGCGCTTAGTATCTGTAAATCTTTATTAAGGAAAATTTCAGCTTTTTCAAGTTGCTGCGTCTGCAACTCTTCACGTTTGCCGACGTTGCCACGGGCAAATTCTCGGCGTTCAAGGTGCTGGTTTATGAATTCGTTAAGCAGGATCATACACCATTTCAAACGGAACAGGGGCAGGTAGGTTTTAAAACGCCGGGTGAAGTTCTGATCAGATTTAAAGGTGTTTTTCATGCCCGCAAAGAAAACAGCCATCTGTTGCGCACCCAAATCCATGGCCGGGTGGAGCAGGAAGTCCGCAGCAGCTTTAACCGGATCATCCCAGCCGAAATATTCGAAATCAACAAAAGCGAGTCCGCTTTCAGTTCGCAACGCATTATGAAAACCGAAATCTGACGGGCTGAGCGTTCTGAAATTTTTTTTCAGCTGCTCATGCCATAATTCTCCGGGGAAATGTTGCTTTGCAATGCCGATGCACCTATCAAATTCCGGAAAAAACCTATCATCCAGAAATGAATGCATACGCTTGTAGATTCGGTTTTCTGCGGGCAGAGCTTGCAGTCGCGCTAGTCTATTTTTGATATTATCAACCAGTTCCGCAGGCGAAAAGCAGGCTTCGGCTGCACGGGGTATCTGGGTCGCTTCCGGGAGCATGGAAATATCTTTCAGGCTGGCGAGAAATGAGACTATTTCCCGGACGTCCTGATCTGTCCCGTTTTCAACAGGGGGTCCGGGAATAAAAGAAAATATTGCGCCCTGAAGGGATTCATCAAATCCCAGAGGAGAAGGAATCTTGCCCATGCCGGACCCGGTCATGAATATGATAGCGTCCCATTCCTGTTTCAACCTGCTGCGTCCGTCCGCAGTGGGCTGAAGGTAGAATTTAGCCAGCAGGGATTTGCCCGATTCGCAATCAACGCGAAAGACCCGGCTGTTTCGTCCGGCTCGGATGGGGGCAACCTTAACCGGAAGTTCTCCGCTCAGGGAGCGGACCAGCTCTCCGGGATCAGAATCTGCCATCCGCAATCCCCTTGAATACAAATTCGCTGATTTTGGTGAAGTCAGGCAGGACGATCACACCGGGAATCTCCACTTCCTGCTCTGAGGAAAAAAGTATCTTGGTGACCTGTTGCGGAAAATCTGCTTCGAGATAAAGTTCTTTCAGGTCATCGATGAAAATATTGTGTTTCAGCTGGCGGATAGTCTTTATCTTTTTTGACCGTGTGGGCAGAAAAAAGACGTCATTTTCATTTAACCCCAGCCCTGATTCCGAGAAAAAATTGTGGCGTTTTAAAAAGGCTCTTGCCGCTACGTGCAGATCAACTTTGCTGTCCCCGTAATTAGGGTAGCGGGTCTTGTGGCTGACAATCTGGAATTTAATCCCCTGGTTTTTCAGTTGCAGCAGAAAATCCCGGGCTCCCGGCATCAATTCCGCCTGCTCCATGTGGGTGCCGTAAATAGCTATCTGTAATTTCTGCCATTCAATATCGTCGTGGACGGCGCGGATCTGATCACGGATTACCCGTTTCTCCTTCGGCAGATCACTGGAAATCAAACCACGTTCCACGGCAATTCCATGCAACGAATTGTCATAACAGATAATTGTATTATCAAGGTCAATTCCGATTAGCATAACCCAAACCCCTATTAGGGAGTGCAGAGGGGATTATCCCCTTTGCCCGCCGGAGGCGAAATTAAATATCAAAAGCGCGAAGCGCATCAACTCCCTGCCTTAAATAAAATTTACATGATCACCGGGATTCTTAAGCTCCCAGAGATAGGCGTTGATCTTATCCATGCGGCAGTTTACGCGGCAGGTGGTGGGGTCAAGATTTTCAGCACACCATTTGAGCGAAGCTGTCCGCTTTGGTCCGGTCCAGATTTCTTCAAAACTGCTTTCATGAATATTTCCGTATAGGAAATTATCTTCATTGAGGTAGATGCTGCACCCCCATACATTTCCTTTTGCATCAATGTATGACCAGAACGGCAAGGCATTACAGCACTTGTAGTCGCGTTTCTGTCCGTCCCATATTTTCATGGTTGCGCTGCGGAAAATCACGTTGAAGCTGTCCGTCTTGTAGCTTTGCAGCCGCTCTTCAAGTTCACTGCAGTCCGTATAGTTTATGTCTTTGTATTCAGTACAGATGGATTGCGGGTGATGTGAGTAGGGCTTGACCACCAGATAATCCATGCCCGCATCGCGGGCCAGTCCGGCAAGGTTCTCCACTTCATCTTCATTTTCAGGCAGCAGTACCAGTTGCACGCCGAGTGTACAGCCGGAGTTCTGTTTTTCACGGATGTCGGCGGCGTTTTCCAGATTCTTGAGCACACGCTGGAAATCTTCTTCTTGCGTGCCGTGGATGTGGCCATAGGTTCCCGGGGTTCCGGCATTCAGGCTGACTTTAATCCAACTGGTGCAGGGCAGGATTTCGGCTGCGGTTTTCCCGTTAAGCAGCACTGCATTACTGGTCAGTGCCGTGTCAATGCCGCTGGCTTTGGTGGTTTGGATAATCCGGGCCATGTCCTTGTGGAGCAGGGGTTCACCTTCCCCGGCATACATGATGCTTTTGACTCCCAGCTTCCCCATTTCGGCAAGCCTTTCAGTCATGATTTCCGTGTCCAGAAAATCGGGCTTGTATCCGGCAAAGTCCAGCCCGCAGAATTTGCAGCGGTGGTTGCAGGATCCGGCGGGACTCAGTTCCATGTACAGCGGATAGATATTTTCACCAGCCAGCCAGTGGGCCACCCGCTCCGGGTGCAGGTGCAGTTTGTGGGAATCAATGCGTAAATTATCGCTCATACATGTTCCTTATGCAGGGGGAAAGGACACTGAATCCATCCAGTAGTGCAGGATGCAGGCATGCCCGGTTTCAGCCATGCCGTAGGTTTCAGCGGGCAGCCAGAAATTTATGTCGCCCATGGAACGCAGCTTGTTTTCCGCGGACATGGCACTCAGGGTGATTACCGAGGCTCCGGTGTCAGCGGCAAGGCTGCAGGCATTTACAACGTTCGGTGAGTTGCCGGAACTGCTGATGGCTACCAGCATATCGTCCGCGGTCAGTCTGCGTTTGAGCGGCTCAACAAAGACCTGATCATATGAAATGTCGTTGGCAAGGGCGGTGATCAGGGCCAGATCAGTGAAAACCTGAGTGTGAACGTGGGCATTTTTGGCAAGGTCGGCGGAAAAATGGCTGGCCATGGAGGCACTGGCCCCGTTGCCGATGAGGTAGATGATTTTCCCCTGCTTGCGCAGCTCTTCGGTCATTCCCTTCCAGACGGAAAAAGCTTCATCGCAACCGTCGGGACAGCAGTCGTTGCCGCTGACTTCGATGGAACTGAGACAGGTTTGTAAATTCTGGGTGTGTTTATTCCACAAGGTTTTTATCCCGTGCTTGAAGTTTTACGGCTGCGGTCCAGAGTTGGGGGATGGTCTGTTCGTGAAATCCCCGCACATAAAAGCTCCTGCCGCCGTCGGCAACAGTGCGGGCCAGCATGGTTTTCCACGGCCTGAAATAGTAGCGGGCGTCGTTTTTCGGGGCTTCGCAGTTGATGTCTTCCGGCAGATCGTGCAGGTCGCAGACGAGGGTGGTGAAATCGCAGATCGGATTGGAAGAGGCATTGCGGACCATGGCTAACGCTTTGAGATAGATTTCCGGTGCCATGATCGCACTGCCGAAATTCATGACCACCCCCTGCTCAAGCTCTTCCATCCGGTCGCAGAAGATCAGGAAATCGCGGTAGCTGGCCTCGCCGATGGCTGCTCCGTTGCAGTTCGGGTGCTCATGGATGATATCATAACCGATTCCGGCATGCACGGTCACCGGGATACCAAGTTCATATCCCTTGGCGAAAAGGCTGGCCTCTGCATGGGGAAGTTTCTGTTCGCAGATATATCTGCCTACGGCTTCTCCGAAACCCAGCCCCTGTGCATTGCCTTGAGAAATGATATCGTTGAGCAGTCCGGTTTCCTGCCAGAGGCCGAATTGTCCACTGGAAATGTATTTTGCCACTGATTCGGTGGTCTGCCCGCAGAGCGCGAATTCAAAGTCGTGGATGGCGCAGGCCCCGTTGACCGCGATGCAGCTGATCAACCCCGTTTCCATGAGTTCGAAAAGGTAGCGTTGTACCCCGGAGCGGATTACGTGCGCCCCGATCATGAGTATGCGTGCCTTGCCTTTATCCCGTGCCAAAGCGAGCTCTTCGGCGATAATTTCAAGGGACGGATGAATCTCTGTGCAAGGTTCCGGGGTTTTAATAATCCCGGTATCAAGCAGGCTCTCCCGTTCTGCTATGGGGCGCAGTTGAAGTCTGCTGCGGTCGAATTGGCGGTATCTGCTGCTCATATTATTTCATGGTCGCGGTTATGTATTTACGCATGGATTGTTTGTCGATTGCCCGGTCATTGCCCATGATCTGCACGGCCAGTGATCCGGCAATATTGCCCAGAAAACCGACCAGTTCTTCATGCAGCCCCATGCAGGCGGACATGGCCGCAATGGAGAAAAGCGCGTCCCCGGCACCGACCCGGTCCACAACATTGGACTGGAAGGAGGGGATACGCACAAATTCGCTGGCCGGATTGTACAGCGAACAGCCCCGGCTGCCTTGGGTGACCAGACAAATGTTTGCTTTCAGACGGTTTCCGGTCTCGATAAGCAGGGGGCGCAGTTCATTGAGCTGGTCGCGGGTTTCAAGACGCAGTTCGTGTTCGGCCAGCGAGAAAAAGTCCATGCGCGGATATTTGCCGATGGTGTTGAAACCGCGGTTCCCGGCATTGGCCTGTGTATTCACCGCAAGATAGGGGGCCTTTTCTGTCAGCAGTTCCACCAGCGCAGGGCTGATCAATCCGTGCCCGAAATCCGCAGTCAATACCATGTCGTACTCGGAAATAATTTCGTCCAGTCCGGCGCAGATATCCTGTTCCAGACTCTCCGGCAGCGGGCTGTCATCCATGACGTAGATTTCCATGACCTTGTTCAATGAATAGCTGTCAATGAATCTGCGTTTGAGAGTGGTCGGCCCCTTGGGACGGGTGAAAAAATGTGGTTTGATTTTCGGGTCCAGTTTTTCACGGATGAAATCTTCGTACCGCTCGTGTTCACCGAGCATGGTAAGCAGGGTCACTTCCCCTGCAAAATTGGCCACATGGTTGGCCACGGCCAGTGCGCCCCCGGCGTAAAGTTCACGGGACTGGTACTTGAGGGCCAGAATTGGGTCCTTGGAGGATTTTCCGAGAGTGGAAGCGATCTGGTATTCATCAAGGATGGTGTCGCCGACGACCAGAACTTTCAGGTCCTGCATGCGATCCAGATGATCGAGCAGGTCGTCCAACTGGTAGCGTTTGCGAAACATCTTCAGGTATTCGTCCAATTCTTCGCTGTTGCGGTTCAGGTAGCGGTTGATCAGGTTGGAGGAGCTGTAGACAATGTCCGAAGTGAAGACCAGTTCAGCCTCGATCTCACGGACCACATCAGCTTCCTTACCGATCTTGCCCAGCGGGTCGTTGTCGATGTCTTTGAATTCGTCGCCCTTGGCGTAGACATGGGGACGGATGGCCCGCAAAGTCTCCTCGGCAGTGGCCCATTCGTTGATGGCTACATAGTCGGTCTCGCCCAGTGAAGCCAGAGCTTCGGCACGCAGGATTTCAGTGAAGGCCGGGCGGTCCGGGCCTTTGTCTACGTAATGATCAGGGGTCAGGGTAACCATGAGCACATCGCCGTGCTCCTTGGCCTGATTGAAATAGCGGATATGCCCGATATGCAGCAGGTCGAACACGCCGTGGCAGAGTACGATCCGTTTGCCGCTTTCACGCAACTTTTCAGAGATTTCTGCAAGTTCAGAAATAGTTTTTATTTTACCGTCGGCACTGGCCATTTACTTAAGGCTTCCATGTGTTTCTTGTTGATTTTAAGGGTCTTAATCCGTCCTTCGGATCTGCCCGCCATTCCCGGTCCGGCAGTTCTGCCTCCGTAGGGGCTTTGATTCCGTTGCCGTCGGCGTTCACGCCCAGCCGGGTATTGGCGATCATTCTTTCCAGCTGGTGCGGCAGCCAGCAATGCCCGAAATCGTATTCCGGCCCGTTTTCGTCCAGATCGAGATGCAGTTCAACTGTCTGGGCATCGTATTTATGCACTGCCCGCTGGACCACACCTTCGCTTACAGTATGATCAGACCAGCCTATTTTGCATTTGAATTCCCTGCGCATGGTTTCTATGGCCGCGAGATTGGCCTGCTCCACCGGGGCCGGATAGCCGGATACGCAGTGCAGCAGGGTCAGGTCTGCGCAGCCTGCCTTGCGCAGGGTCTCCACAGCCGCCCCTATCTCATTCATATCGGCCATTCCGGTGGAAAGCACTACAGGCTTGCCGCTGGCAGCGCAGGATTCAAGCAGTTCGGTCCAGAGCAGTTCGTAAGAGGCTATTTTGAAAAAGTCCACCTGCGGGGCCAGAATTTTAACTGCATCAAGGTAAAACGGGGTGCATCCGAAGAGTACGTTCTGTTTTCTGCAGCGTTCGGCAATGGGCTGGATGAATGATTCCGGCAGCTCCCAGCGAACCCGGTTGCGGTGGTCTTCGCTGCGCTCCAGAATTTCCGGGGCAAAGAGTTCGTCTATCCTGAACAGCTGGAATTTTACCGCTCCGCAGCCTATGCGCGCGGCGGTATCGATGAATTTGTAACAGCGGCCGAGATCGCAATCATGGTTGCTGGATACCTCGGCTATAAAGAGGGGAGATAAACGATTGTTGCAGCTCAAGATTCACCGCCTTTTTTTAAGGTATAAAAGTAGCTACAAGCTATTTCTCAGGAAAGGACAAGTCAAGATAGAAGTAGAACTACTTTGCAAAGTAATCAGCAATTTACAATCTGTTCTTTGACTTGCTGCTTTCATTTAGATATCTGGTTGACGTAGGCTTCATAAATGCAACTGAAACAACTGGAAAGGGCGATGAAAAAAGTATTGTTGGTTGGTGAATTCTTTTGGCCGTCTTTGGGCGGCATCGAAGTCTTTCTCGGTGATCTGGGGCAGGAATTAATCAAAGCCGGCATGGCTGTTGAAGTTGCTACAACCCGGCGTAAAGAACGGGAATCCCGAAGCTGGCGCGGAATAAAGATCCATGAATTCGATCACTGGAGGCTCCTGAACAACGCCGGTCAGGAAGAACTCACCCGGCTCATAAATCTGATCATGAACGGCAATTATGATTCCGTTGTTATTCTCAGCCATCCGGATGGCTGGAGTATGAATATAATTGCCCAGCCCCAGCCCCGTCCCAAGATGATCTTCATGCCGATCATCAACCTGGCCAATATCGGTACCTGGACCGTTTCCCGGCAACTGCCGCTTACTGTCCAGTGCATCGGTCTGGCCGACCATGTCGTCCGTATTACGGAATCATCATGCGATGCCCAGCTGTTTACCATTGCAGGTGTCGAGTCTAAATTCATCCCGCACGGTATCAGGCAGGAAAATCCGGAAGTTAATTTCAGGGAACATATCGGTCTGGCAGAGGACGTCCCCCTGTTTGTCATGGTCGCAAACTACTGGCCGGTAAAGAACCATATCCCGTTGATCCAGACTGTCAGCAATAATCTGAAAGGGGACTGGCATCTGGCAATTATGGGCAGTCCCCATGTTCAGGGGTATTTTCGGCAAGTGTGCAAGACAGCTGAAGGAGACAAACGTATTACGGTTCTGCCGCGCCAGCCCCGCGAAGTTGCCTCTGCGGCCATCCGCGATGCCGACGGACTGCTGCTTGCCTCTGCCGGGGAAGGGTGTCCGCTGGTTATTTTGCAGGCTATGAGTCACGGCACTCCATGGATTGCCACCCCGGAATGCGGATCGGTACACGAACAGGCCGGTGGTGTTGTCACGCCGCTGAATAATTTCCCGGATATCATGCACAGAATTATCACTAACAAAGTTGTGGCTGAAAAACTGGGCGGTGTAGGCAAGGCGCATTGGGAACGCTCCTTTGCCATGGACCGGGTTGTCAACGGGTTTGTGGATATCATTAACGGGAAAGAGCCGGAGCTGAAATTTGAATACGATCCCGCACTGAAGGCTGTGAATCAAAAAATGGTCCAGGCGTTGCTTAAATAAAATCCAACCTACAATAACCATATTTAAGGGAATACAGATATGTCCGTATCATTGTCTTGGCTGAATGCGGTACGAAACGCAGGGTGGTCCGAAGACCGGCCCCTCAGACTTCATCTGGGTTGCGGGGAGCAGAAGCTTTCAGGATACATTAATATCGATTTTCCGGTTCAGGAACACAATATCCAGCGCAACCCGGCGGCCGATCTTTTTGCAGATCTCCGGTTGATCGATTTCCCGGATGAAAGTGTTGATGAAGTCCGCCTGCATCATGTTTTTGAGCATTTTGACCGTCAAAGCGCACTGGCCCTTCTTGTTCGCTGGCATCGCTGGCTTAAGGTCGGCGGCAGGGTGGTCATTGAAACTCCTGATATGCGCGAATCCGCCATTCAGCTTACATCTACGCTTCCTTTTCAGACACGGCAGGCAATCCTCAGGCATGTTTTCGGCTCCCACGAAGCAGACTGGGCACTGCATCTTGACGGCTGGGATGCGGAAAAATTCCGGCTTACCCTCGAAGCTCTCGGCTTTGCCGTAAACTGCATCGAAGAAAAATGGGACAGACCTCCCTATCTGGCAAATGTCACCGCCGTCGGGGAAAAGCAGAAGACATTCAAGCAGCATCAACTGCTTGTCGCTGCCCGCGAAATTCTTTCATGGTCCCTTGTGGACCAGAGTCCGTGCGAAACCAAGAAGCTCGATTACTGGCATGAGGAATTTGCCAGAAAATTGCATGAATCCGCTCCCCCTGAAGGAATGGAGCCCGTTGCGGAATCCTCCGTTGGTCAGGAGAAGGTGCAAGCTCCGCCCTGCATTGCCGTTATTTTCAGTAAGGACCGGGCCATGCAGCTCGAAGCGGGACTGAGGTCTTTGTTTGACCACTGCACCGACCCGCAGCAGCTTTTGGTGCGGGTGGTTTTTACGACCTCAGAGCAGAAATACGCGGATCAATATGAAGCTCTGACCACTGAATATCCTGAAGTTGAATTCATGCGTGAGCAGGATTTCAGGGAAGATACGCTCAAAGGCTGTTCGGGCGGGGAGCTGATACTCTTTCTGGTGGACGATAATATTTTTGTCCGTGATTTCAGCATCGCGGAAATTAGTGAGGCTTTGTCCACCTACCCGGAATCCATTGGATACTCGCTGCGCCTCGGCAGGAACATCAATTGGCATTATCCCACCGGGACTCCGCAGGAACAGCCTCAGTTTCACAGCGCGGGGCAGGGCATGGTTATGGTGGATTGGCGGAGTTCAAAGGGGTATTTCGGCTATCCTCTTGAGGTTTCAAGTTCCATCTTCCGCACTGATGGGATCCTCCCGCTCCTGCACCAGCTTGCGTTCAGAAATCCCAATGAGCTTGAAGCCGCTTTGGATTCAGCTAAAGGGCTGTTTGTGGAAAAACGTCCGGGTTTGCTCTTCCCTGAAGCGTCTGCAGCATTCTGCAATCCGCTCAACCTTGTGCAGAGCGAATATGATAACAGGTATGCCGATGACGAGCAGACTACCGAAGAACTGGCTGAATTATTCGGGCAGGGCAAGCGCATTGATGTTGCCGCTTTTTACGGATTTCAGCCCACTGGCTGCCATCAGGAAGTCCAGTTTGCCTACGTGGACGGAAACGAACGGGGTGATCATAGTGAAGGAATTGCCCCTTTTATTTCGGTCTGCATTCCGACATACAACAGGGCGGATATGGTCGGTGATGCGATTAAATCCATCCTTGCCCAGTTTTATGATAATCTGGAAATCGTGATTGTGGACGATGGGTCCACAGACGATAGTGAATCAGTCATAAAAGCGTTTAATGACCAACGCATCCGTTACATCCGGCAGGAAAACATGGGGCGTCCCGGAGCACGCAACCGCTGCGTCAAAGAGGCTTCCGGGGATTATATTCTCTGGCTGGATTCGGATGATGCTCTTGTTTCCGGTGTCATCGGTAAATATGTAAAGCTTCTCAACAGGCATCCTGATGTGGAGATAGTCTACGGCGATCTTCTTTCGACAGATGTAAAGCTCAATCCCCTCCAGCTTGAAAAGTATGAGGACTGGTACAAAAGGGGCGGGGAACTGACATCCGCACTGGCCTTTGCCAACGTGCTGCCCAATCCGGGGACGCTGGTGAAAAAAGATTTGTTCCAGCTTTACGGGGATTTTGATTCAATTTTTCATTGCGCGCAGGATTATGAATGGTTTTCCCGTCTGGCGGGCAAGGTCGAGTTTAAGCATGTAGGCAGCAAAGTCTGCCTTTGGCGGCACCATGGATCAGGTCGCGCCACAACCGGCGCGCACATTCATCTGGATGCCCTCATAGTTGAGCGGCTTCTTGAAAGCCACGGTCTACGCGCCCTTTGTCCTGACGTTGGTTGGGGCAAGGTTCCGGAAAATACAGCAGAGGCCGTGGCCCTGACCCGCTTTGCCACCCGTTTTTTTGAACTGAATGCTCCGCACAAGGCCATTGACTGCCTCAAGCAGGCACTCATGCGTTCACCGGGAGCCGAAGTGGAAAAACAGATTTCCCAGATATTGGCTCTTATAGAACAGGTCCAGAAATCCCAAACGCCCTAAAAGCATCTGGTCGATGTAGATCAGGCCAAGGAATAAGCATGAAACATTGTCAATTTACATATCGCGGTCACGAACTGGAAGCGTTTGTTCCGGATCAGGAAATATTTCGGATTGATAGCGTATTTGGTCAGGAAGAATACCGTCTGCCTGTAGTCGCTGAAAATATCCAGAATATATGGGACGTGGGGGCGAATATCGGCCTTACTACTCTTTATTTTAAAATTCTTTTTCCTGATGCTGTGGTGCACAGTTTTGAACCCTGCCCCGGTTCTCTGGAATTGTTGAAGAAAAATACAGCCTCCCTTCAGGGGGTAACGGTTCATGGCTACGGGCTTTCAGATAAGAATACCACGGCCAAACTGCATATCCACAACTCCAATTCCGGGCAGAACTCGATCCATTTCAGCGGAGATGGATATGACGACGAAGTTGACATCGAGCTGAAGCATTCCGGTGAAGTTGCTGAGCAGCTTGGTACTCAGCCCATAGATATTCTTAAGATAGATACAGAGGGGTGTGAAGTGGAAGTTCTGCAGGCACTCGCTCCTTATCTGGGGCAGGTTCGCTATGTCATGCTGGAATCGCACTCCCCGAAGCAGCTCAAGGCTATTTGTGTTATTCTTAAGGGTTTTGACTTGATTGAAGATCTCGCCCACAAACCCGGATTCGGGACATATAAATTCAAGCACAAATAAAACCGTAACTTTTAAGTTTACGATATTTTAACTGCTTCCTGCTTTGACGCCGGAAGCAGTTTTTTATGTGTATATGGGCTTGTATTTCAGAAAATTGCGGAGTTGTTTTTTCCAGAGTTCGTATGTCGCTATTTCGGAATCTGACTTAGTGCTTAGCCAGAGCAGGTCTTCAGCTGCCTGCAATAGCTTTAAGGTCGGCACATCCACCTTCTTCACGCCTGTGGCCGTAACGTTATACAGATGGGGGGGGCTGTTCTGTTTTTCAGATTTTGTCTCAATCCGACCGAATCCCATATGGCTGAGTGTTACGTGGAAGCGTTCGGGGAACCACAGGTCAAGATGGCAGGTCCCGGTTTCAGTCTGGATACCGGCAAGATGTCTGAGTGCTGTCATTTTATCTTTGAATGACGCAGTGGAGAGCAGGGTTTTGGCACTGCCGGCAAGGTCGGGGGTTTCAATGTAGATGGTCCCGCCGGATTTAAGCCAGCGGTGGCAACGGATCAGAAAGCCCAGAGCTTCAACTCGGTTGAACCTTTCAAAAATATTATTCAGCCGGATTTCATCAAGAGTGTTGTCCGGAAAACGCAGTTCCTTTATGTTCGCGTATACGTCCGCCTTTGTACTCTTCGCTGAATCTCGGTCAGTTGCATGGCCGACATTGACATAACCATCTAGATTGTTTTCCGCGCAGCCCAGATGCAGATGCATGGGTTTACCCGGAACATACAGGCTTGCCTGATGCAGGCGAAAAAGAGCATCTTCGCCTTTTTCAATATTCGGAACCCCGTTAATTTCATTGCCGGATTTTTTATACTCTCCCTGAGGCAGAAGTGTGTCCGAAACATGGCCATTGGGCAGCAGTCTTCTAACTCCGTTTTGCAGGGGGTAGTATCTGGAGGTCCAGATTTTACGGTAAGTGGCTATGTCGGCGTCAGCCAGTTCGTTGCTGGATTGTTTCAGCTGGTCCAGCACATTGTCATGAAGGACCTTTGCTTCAAGACAGGGAATTATCCGGTAGCCGGATTCCAGAACGCGCAGGCAGATATCGCCGTCGGCGCAATAAAACTTGTACTCATCGGAAAAGCCGCCCAGAGATTTGCATAGCGGCGTGCTCAAAAATCCGTAATTGACAAGAACCTGATCTCCGAGGGTCAGGTCAACTCCATATTCAGACCATGGCGGGGTGGCAGCCACTGCGTTGCGGTAAGCCATCGCAACTCCGCCTGCCAGTCCTTCGCATTCGTTCAGGGCGTTCAGCGCATGTGCAATTGAATTTTTGCGGAAAACAATATCATCGGATGCATACATGAACCATGGAGCAGTAGCTTTTTGAAGCAGGAACTGCATCATTGCAGGCCATGTGGGACGTCCGGGAGGGAAATGGTCCGCCTGATCAAATACTGTAACCTGCGGGAAGCGTTGCTGCAGAAGTTCCGCCTTGTCGCCCGGTTCGGCATAAAGGATCAAAGCCTCCCAAGGGATGCCGACCGTATTGACCTCGACGGACTCAAGCATGCGTACCAGCAGTTCATAACGGTCTTTTGTGGGCAGGAGGAGAGAAATATATGGAGTAGACATATCAAGATTACCTTGTGTTATTTATACCAGACCTGCTGTATCGACTTCAGAAAATTATCAGTCAAAATTTCAGGAGGAAAGTCAGTTATATCTATCGGTTTGCGTTGAGCATGTCCGCGCCAGAACCTGATGATTGCTTTGCGGTAAACTTCGTCAAATTTTGCCGCCATATCTTCAATTCTGAAGCGTTCCAAAACACCCTTTCTGGCTTCGAGGGCAAATTGTTTTCTCAGTTCCGGCTGTCTTATTAAGGCAGTGGCGGCTTTAACAAGTGCACGGACATCTTTTACCGGAGTAACAAAACCGTCTACGCCCTGACGAACAAGGTTCGGAACCCCGCCTGTGGCAAAAGAGACAACCGGGAGTCCGCAGGACAGGGCTTCGATCACAACAAGGGGACAGGTATCTGCAAGAGGAGTATACAGGTATAAATCCAAAGCGGAATAAAGTCGGGCCAGCGTTGCTTCGTCGGAGATATGCGGAATGTTGACAATGTTCTTGTCCTTGACTCTGCCGCCTTCCTTGCAGCCGATATTGATAAAATACAAATCAGGGAAAACGGTTTGCAGTTCTTCAAGGGCCTGCAAAGTGAAATGGCCGCCTTTCCACTGGTTGGTAAGACTTCCGCCGTGGGCCACAGCCCCTACCAGAATTCCTTTTTCCGGAAGACCGAACTCTTTACGGGCTGCGTCTTTGTCGTGAGGCTGGAAAATTTCCGTATCAACACCGTTGTATATCAGCTCAATCTGATGTCCGGCTAGGATGCTGTTCTCAACCTTGTCTTTCATCCATTGGCTGGGGCAAACAATTACAAGATTGGAATTATCGTAAATCTGTTTCTTGTTGCGCCATAATCTCGCAGTGCTGTCCACATGAAGGGCCGGTTCGATGGATAAACCCGGGCAGTCTCCGCATCCGTGCATCCATTTTTCGCATTCAAATGCATGCGCGCAATGGCCGGTGAATGATTGCATGTCTCGCAGCGTCCAGACGATCGGGCGGAAATTGGAAAGCAGGGCAACACTGTATGGGTTGAAGTAGTGCCCGTGCAGATTCTGCACATTTATTACATCGGCTTTTTTTACAAGATGGTGTGAGACCAGCTTGTGGCTGCCCTGAAATTCATAAAATTGAAGCCCTTCAGCCGAACATTTTGCCGCCATGGACAAATCCGGCTCGGGATGAAAGGCATGAACTCCCGGGAGATTGCTAAGCTTGTTGCCCACAAGAATATCAGCCCGGTGGCCTTTTTGGCGTTGAATATCAGCTAAACGGCATGTTGATTTAGCTGCCCCGCCTGCAACATCATGGGTGTTGATATAAAGCAGCCGCAATCCTTTGTTCGGATCTTCAGCGGATTTAATACGTTTTTGGGCATCAAGTTTTATAAAAAGATTTTCCTGCCGACCATTCATGGTCGCCTGATCATGCGGAACAGGATCGTTTTCCATCCAATCTGCAAAAATGTTTCCATCCCAGTTGCGGACAACCCTTCGGGGTAGAGCCTGCATGTCCACATTTTCTGAAAGGTCACTCTGGGTAACAGCTACCGCCGCTTTAAAACCTTCAGTTTTGAGGATCCCCCGTGTCTCTGCGTTGAAGCTGTCTTTGCTTCCGTACGGATAAGCAAACAGGTCCACTTTTTTACCGGTAATTGATTCCAGCAGCAGTTTTGAGCCTTTTATTTCAGCTCGCTGAAGAGATGGCGGCATTGTCGCCAGATTGGCATGACTCATGGCGTGGGCTCCGATCTCAATATACGGAGACTCAGCCAGCTTTTGAAGTTCCTCTTCCGACAGAATCGGACGCATCAGATGTTCGTCATCAGATATTCCGGCCCAGAGACATAGCTCATCCAATACAGAATTGATTGTAGACGGAGGAGACTGGCGTAACAGCGTGCGGATATCGTCATGGGCTTTTATTCTGGAGGCTGGTGAATCCAAATGCCAGCTGCGCTCAAGGGGAGTGAGTTCAAGTTTGTCAGGAAGATCAAGCCCTGACAGAAAAATATATTCAACTTTATCCCCCCAGAATCCTCCCTGTGCGCCAAGGTTTCCGGTGCAGACAAAAACAGTCGCATGGATTTGATGCTTTTCCAGCAGAGGAAGAGCCTGTAGCAGATTGTCGGCATATCCGTCATCAAAGGTAATGGCTACGCAATTCTCCAGCGGTGCGCCTGATTCAATTGAATCGACCAATTCCGTCAGAGGCAGGACTTTTCTATTGGCGGCCAGATAAGCCAGCTGTCGGTCAAAATTTTCCGGTTCAACACAGAGCAGCTGCGCATCAATCTCATCCGTATCAACCCGGTGGTACATAAGTATTCTCGGGTCTGCTTTTTGAACTTTTATTGAGTCGGGAGCCCGTGATGAATCCTCTAGGCGAGCTTTGCCTTTTACGGCAATTCCGGTCACCAGCACCTGATAGTCATTGTCCTCTTTGTCGAGCAGCCAATCCGGAAAATATTCCGCAGGCATACCGTCAAGGTAGGCTTTTGCAGCAGAGAGGTTGCCGTATGCTTTCACCCTGACCTCGCCGTCGCTGAAAAGCTTTTCCAGCAGCATGTGGAGGCATTTGTCAGTGAAGCGCCAGTATTCTCCCCAGCGGTCCATATCGTAGCGTGAAATCTGTCCAAGCCCGGTGGCTGTGAGGATAAGAGCTCCGCCCTTCTTTAAGGCTCGGTAGCAATTCTCCAGCACGGACTGGTAATCGGCGATGCATTGGATGGTCTGGGTCAGGATAATACAATCGAAAGCATTTTCAGGTATATTTTCGCCTGTTTCCAGATTTCCTACAATCGTTGCATTTGAGGTGGGTTGGACGTGGAGAATGTCGCTTTGGGTCACTCCGCTGCCAAACTGCATTGTATATGTGTTCTCGGCAATCTCCAAAGCCCTGCCGTGAATCAGGGGGGTGCAGGACTTGAGAAAAGCGTTGATATAATATCGGCAGACGGAGGTCCCCAGATCGAGACCGAAGGACCGACTTATAGGTTCATGCCGGAGTACGTCGCCTACGCCTTTGTAAGTGTTTTTTGCTGTGCCGGCGTCATCCAGCCGGACTCCCTTGACCAGTTGATAAAATCTAGTCGTGGCAGATAGATTCATGGGCGGTTTGGTCGCCGGGTTGGTCATGGAATCAAAATCATGCATCGCATATCTGAAGCCGGAGCTGTCAAGCAGAGCCAGAATGTTATGCAATGATTGTCCTAATTCGGGAAACCCATGATATTCCATGATAATTTCTTTGACATTTCGGAGTAGGTTCCCAGCTTCTTTTAGTACTCCCCATTCAGCTCCTTCGATATTTAATTTTAAAATATCTACGTGGGTTTTGAGATAGGGGCTGAGTTTTACCACCTTAACGACTGTGTTTGTTTCAGTCGCAAATAGGTTGCTTCCGTCATTAGGGGTGCTGCTAAAGGCCAGTTCTCCGTCAGATTCATAAAGGCCTGCCGGAACCACCTGTACATCTTTAAAACCATTGGAGAACAGGTTTTTCATGAGCAGTTTCAAGTTGTTCTCATCAGGCTCAAATGCAATAATATTTGCTTTTGGGTATTTCAGTTTTGCATAAAGGGAGAACAGGCCAATGTGGGAGCCTCCGTCAATGACTACTGGTGAGTCTTTGTCGCTGCTGAAATCATATATTCGTTGGATGAAGATGTCTTTTATTGCAATGTGTAACGCCAGCAGGTCATGGCAGAAGATGTTCAGATTATAAAATTTAACGTGCCAGTCTCCGTATCTTTTTCGGGAGCCTATGCGTTTTAATTCTTCAAGATTGTTTTCATCAACAACAATAGTTTGGTTTGACATTGCCATATCTCCACCATGCCTTTCCCAAAGCAGATTAGTTTTGACTGATTTAAAAAAGCATTTTTGCGTCTAAGTTTAATTATGAAGAAATAGGTGAACTATCGAGGCGTAAAATGGTACATTTTAGATTTGGTTCCTCTGAAATGTCCTGAACAAGGGCAAAAATAATTATAATCAGGCATACATAGTATGGAATAGCTATTATCTTAAATTCTGTCGATTGGGCAAGGGGAAAAGCATTCTTTATGATGCTGTGTCTATGTGCATACTATGCTCATATTTATCATTTTTTGACTGTTATGGAGTCTAATTGCTTCCGTTGTCGTGCTCTTCCTGTTTTGACATGTTTCTACCATAGTTGCGACTGCAACCTATTGCTGGTATTGAAAAATTTGAATAGATTACCATTCAGCAACAACGCTCACCGGAAGGATAAATCATATGAGGAAAAAAGCATTAATCACAGGTGTTACCGGGCAGGATGGCGCATATCTCGTCCGGCTGCTTCTAGAAAAGGGATATGAAGTTCACGGCATCAAGCGCAGGGCTTCACTGTTCAACACCGCGCGTATTGATGACATCTATGAAGGTCCTCACGTTGAGGATAAGCGTTTTTTTCTTCATTACGGAGATCTCTCAGATGCTTCAAACCTGATCCGTATTGTTCAGCAGGTTCGTCCTGACGAGGTGTACAACCTGGCGGCGCAGAGTCATGTGGCCGTCTCCTTTGAGTGCCCTGAGTATACAGCTGATGTCACCGCGCTGGGAACCCTGCGGTTGCTTGAAGCCATCAGGATTACCGGGCTGGAAAAGAAAACCAAATTTTATCAGGCCTCCACTTCCGAACTTTTCGGTAAGGTTCAGGAAACCCCGCAGACCGAAAACACTCCGTTTTATCCCCGCTCCCCCTATGCCGTGGCCAAGCTCTACTCATACTGGATTTGCGTGAACTACCGTGAAGCCTACGATATGTTTACCTGCAACGGTATCCTCTTTAATCATGAATCTCCGGTTCGCGGTGAGACTTTTGTAACCAGAAAGATCACCAGAGAGCTTTGCCGGATCAAGCTCGGTCTCAGCGACTGTTTGTATCTCGGAAATATGAATGCATTGCGCGATTGGGGACATGCCAAGGATTACGTGGAGATGCAGTGGTTGATGCTGCAGCGGGATACCCCCAAGGATTACGTTATCGCAACGGGCGAGCAGCATTCTGTGCGTGAATTTGTAGAGATTGCGGCAAAGGAACTGGGCATGGAAATTGAATGGAAAGGAGAAAGGGAAAACGAGGTCGGTTATGATAAGGCGACCGGTAAAAAGATCGTCGGTGTCGATCCCAGATATTATCGCCCCACCGAAGTTGAGACCCTGCTCGGTGATCCCGCCAAGGCAAGGGAAGAGCTGGGCTGGGTTCCCAAAATAACATTCCGTGAACTGGTCAAAGAGATGGTTCAGGAAGACCTTACTATCGCACAGCGGGAAGAGTTGTGTGTTCGCAGCGGTTTTGAAATTCATCAACCTCAAGAATAGGGCATTGCAGATCAGATGAAACCTGATTCCTTAATTTATGTTGCCGGACATCGCGGGCTTGTGGGGTCCGCACTGATCCGCAGGCTTGAAAAGCAGGGCTATGGCAATTTTCTGACCAGAACTTCCAAAGAGCTTGATTTGCGCGATCAGGCTCAGGTGGAACAGTTCTTTAAGGATAACAAGCCCGAGTATGTTTTTCTGGCTGCGGCAAAGGTGGGCGGAATTTTAGCCAATGCCACTTATCCGGCTGATTTTCTGCGCGACAACTTATTGATTCAGACAAATGTAATTGATGCCGCGTATCGGCATGATGCTGAAAAACTTCTTTTTCTGGGCTCTTCCTGCATCTACCCGAAATTAGCCCCGCAGCCCATGACCGAGGACTGCCTGCTTTCCGGGCCGTTGGAACCGACAAATGAGTGGTACGCCATTGCCAAAATTTCCGGCTTGAAGATGTGCGCGGCCTATAAACGTCAATACGGATTCAACGCCATAAGCGTTATGCCGACGAACCTGTACGGCCCCAATGACAATTATGATCTTGAGAATTCACATGTGGTGCCTGCGTTGATGCGTAAATGCCATGAAGCCAAAGAGGCCGGTGAATCATTTCTGGAGGTCTGGGGGACAGGTGCGCCGCGGCGTGAGTTCTTATATGTTGATGACATGGCAGACGCCTGTATCCACCTGATGAATAATTATGATGGAGAGCAATGGGTAAATATCGGTGTAGGGGAAGATGTCACTATCCGGGAGCTGGCGGAGATAATCAGTGATGTGGTCGGTTTTGAAGGAACATTAAGTTTCAATACAGACAAACCGGACGGAACTCCGCAGAAGCTGCTTGATGTGGGTAAGCTTCATTCTACAGGCTGGCGAAGCAAAATCGGTTTGCGTGAGGGAGTGGCTGACACTTATGAATGGTATAAAGAATTCCGTACCCAAAACGGATAAATAGGTCCGCTTGTGGCAGATTGCAAAAAGATTCCCTACGGTCGTCAGTCCATTGATGAGCAGGACCTTAAAGCCGTTGCAGATGCTCTGAACTCCGGCTGGCTGACTACCGGACCCAGGGTGGCTGAATTCGAGCGGGCTGTGGCGGATATGTCCGGTGTTGCTCATGGTGTGGCGGTAAACAGCGGAACTGCGGCCCTGCATGCGGCCATGTACGCCTTTGACGTGCAAAAAGGGGACGAGGTCATAGTTCCACCCATGACTTTTGCGGCTTCTGCCAACTGCGTGGCCTATATGGGAGCTGCCCCGGTTTTTGCCGATGTCGACCCACGGACTCTGCTTATCGATCCCGCAGAAGTTGAAAAGAAAATTTCTTCCAGAACCAAAGGCATCATCGCTGTTGATTATGCGGGACAGCCCTGTGACTACAGTGCCTTACGCGAAATAGCGGACAGGCACGGACTTTTCCTTGCCGCGGACGGTTGCCATTCCATCGGCGCATCCCTTAACGGCAAATGCGTAGGATCACTGGCCGATATCACCACTTACAGCTTTCATCCGGTAAAGCACATGACCACCGGGGAAGGGGGCATGGCTGTGACCGGTAATGCTGATTACGACAAGCGCATGCGCGTCTTTCGTAATCACGGCATTACTGCCGACTTCAGGCAGCGTGACGGCTGGTTCTACGAAATGCAGGATCTGGGTTTCAACTACCGGATCACTGATTTTCAGTGTGCTTTGGGCTTGAGCCAGCTTTCACGGCTCCCGGAATGGATTGAGCGAAGACGTGAAATTGCGGCCATGTACGACAAGAAATTCGCAGCGATGGAAGCCTTAAGCCCTCTCGGCAGACAGGCCGGGGCTGAGCATGCCTACCACCTCTACGTTATTAACCTGCAAGGTGAAAAGCGCAGTGAAAAACGTAAGCTGCTTTTTGACTTCCTGCGCGAACACGGACTTGGCGTACAGGTTCATTACATACCCGTTCATCTGCACCCGTACTACAAAGATAATTTCGGCACCCATGAAGGCATGTGTCCTGTTGCGGAGAGTGCGTATGAAGGTATTCTCTCCCTGCCCATGTTTCCGTTAATGGAAGATGGCGATGTGGCTTATGTGGTCAAAACAGTTGAAGCAGCCTTGGCAGAAAACTCAGCATAGCCGCCTCTCAAATTTACCCCAGTTCCAGCACCATGCGTTCCACCACCGGCCCTTCGTGCCTGCGTGAAATGTAGTAAACCGCAATGACCTGCCCTTTATCATTCACCGCCAGATCACCGTAACCGCCGTGGAAGCGTCCGCCTTTGTACCATGCAAGGGTTTGCGCACGGCTCCATGTTGCGCCCTCGTCCTCCGAAATAGTCAGGGCCACGCGGCATTTTTTGTTTTTGCGGATCATGCCTCGATAGATAGCCAGCAGACGCCCGTCCGGCAGGAGTTTGACTGATGGGGCCTCCCCGTAAAGTCCGATGGGGACCGGGGTTGTCCATGTCTTCCCGTCATCATCGGAAGTCGCCTTGAACAGGCCGTCTTCGCATGGTGCCTGCCGCATCAGGGCCAGTATGCGCCCGGATGGCATCCGGGTGATTGATGTCTCGTTGAGCCTGTATTCCGGGAAATATTCATAGATATACGACTGTCCGGAGATCTCTCCGCTTTCGGGATTGAAACGGAAGGTGCCGCAGCCGGGACCGTTGTAGAAGGTTCCGATAAAAGTGCTCTCGTCATCAAGGGTAGGGATGAAGTGCCCGAAGGAGGCCCACTCCCCGCCGGGCAGCTCCAGCGGTTGGCGTTCAGGAAAATTATCGCCGCCGTCTGTGCTTAAGGAAAAAAAGTTGCGGCGCAGCTCTGGAGTGTGGGTGCGGGAGATGAGCAGTACTTTGCCCCCGCCTAGATGGGTGAGCAGAGCGTCATGTTCATTGGTCCGTTCCTGCGCGTGGCTGATGATAAGTTGCGGAGGTGAAAAGGTCTGCCCTCCGTCTGCGGAGCGGGTGGTGTAGATGTCTCCAGCCATACCGTGATCCATCCTCTGGCGCAGGTCTTCGCTGATATTCACTGCTCGGCGGAAGCCTACCAGCAGCTCGCCGTCCACATAGGTGATGGTGGGGAAGGATTGATAGCCGTCCCATTCCTGCGGGGTGATTCGTTTGGTATCGAGAATTGAAACTGAAAATTTGGGACGTTTGGCAACCATCATTATTCTCCGGGAAGGGGTTTTATGCTGAATCCGGTGCTAAAATTGAATTTGGGGTCGGAATTGCACCCCCGCAAACTGGTTTCATCCATTTCCTGCATGGAAAAAAAGACCCGCACAAATGGTGAAGGTGCGGCCTGTCTGCATTTGACCATGGTGATAAAGCCGTGCTCCGGGTAGAGGGGGCAGATTTCCAAAGCCCGTTCCGCTCCGCCGAGCACCACCCTTGAATCAGTCATGCCCAGTCCCTGTGAGGCCGAGACTGCAAATGAAATATTGTCGCTGTGGTCAAAGGTCAGGCCGTTCAGCTGAAATTCTTCTTTTCTGCCGCCGTTGCAGGTGGAGTAGAAAAGCCGGGTCGGGTCCATGTCTGCTGTAAGCAGGGTGACGTGTCCGATGCGTGCGTAGCCCGGCGGTCTGCTATCCAGTGCAAAACGGTACAGAATATCAATCTGTTCCTTGCCTTTATGGATACGCAGCACCTTATCAAGCATGCCCTGATATAATCCGATGGAGCCGGATACAGTGATGTATTCATCCGTTTCCTCAATGAACGGCGTGATCCGGGCCAGATCGGTATCCTTGGGGATTCCCGGTCCTTCCATGATGATGTGTCCGGAAAAAAAATCCGCTCCGAGGTCGATTTCATCAAAGTAGCCGTGGTCAAGGGTCCCGAGTGAAGGAATTCCATTATGGGAGGGGAACGATGCTTTCTGGATAGCCAGCCCCTTGGCTGTGTTCAGGGTGACTGATGCAGCCCCGGTCTCAATTTTAAGCATGCGCCCGTGCGGATTTGCGGGAATCCCGGAGATTTCAAAAGAGGGCTCCCGCACAACCGCTTTGGTTTCAGCTGCAAGTTGCTCCAGTTTTGCAAGGGCTGCGGCATATTTTTTTTTGGTGATGTGGGTGCGCAGGTCGCTGGACCAGCAGAAACAAAGTTTTCGCCATTTATCCTTGTTTCTGGAAAAGGTGAACCTCTGTTCAAGTTTGTGGCAGGCCGCCCGGCAAAGTGAATTCAGCCGGAAATCATCACGTCCGCTCAGTGCCCAGCGGGTGATGTTGTACTTGCTTTGTTTTTTGACTGGGATGGGCTGGCGTGCACAGGTCAGGTCCAGTTTGTTTCCCCCGGAATTATGATCAAGATCGCGCAGAACCTCAGACGGCAGCCGGAATTCATGGCCCCGTTTGCTCAACACCTCAAAAGCCTGCCGGATCAGCTGCCATTCACTTTCTGTGTTTTGGGCAGCCTCATATTTGTAGCGTCCGGGTCGGAAATCAAAAATTTCAGCATCATTGCCGTATACCGGAAGCCATCCGTCTCCTGTGCCGAGATTTTCCATGTAATCAAGATATTCGGAAAGTTCCAACTCCCGGTGTGCGAACCTCTGCAGCTTCTGGAAAACCATGGATCGGCTCCAGATTACCGGGATGGATTCAGCGTCAGTCCCTTTTGCGCGCTGGGGAAAATGCTGGATGTGTTCGGGCCAGTCGGCGTAGCGGGCCGGGTTGTCGTAATCCATGAATACGGCTTTGTATCCGGCTTCACGGTAATGTTCGACCATGCCTGCGGACCATGCCTGTTCGTTGACCAGCGCGATCTGCGGGGTCGTATCCAGAATTTCCTGCCCGGTCTGCATGCCCAGCGCGAGATTGGCCCGGTTTACAGAAGGCGGCACAAGGGGGCCGATGATCTGCCCGTAGCCGCTGCCGACGAATTCGGTTTTATGTTCACGCAGCAGGGCTTTGAAATTTGTGATCCATTCAGGATCAAGATCGCGGATGATTTCAAGGGTTATCCCGGAAGCCTCGATGCCAAGAGGAAAGCCGCTTTCGGCCAGCTTCAGCAGCGGCCAATAGCAGCGTTTGATAACCTCGGTACGGCTTTCTTCGGGAATGGAAGAAAACATGAGGTTGAGATGAAATATGGCGAATATTTTCATATCAACTATGCGGTAACGATTTTAATGGCGGCAACAGCCGCTTCAACCCGCTTTATGGCTTCTTCGCGGGTTTCAGCCCTTGCCATGACTACGCCGGCCCGGGCCGGGTGGCTGGTGGCTGGGGAAATTGCTTCGCCCACAGCGGTGCGGATTTCCAGCATGCTGATTCCGTCCATCTTCCGGGCCTCTTCCACTCCTTCAATGGCGGTTACCTTTCCCGGCTTGGGGAAAAGGTAACGCTGGGCGACACCTTTCTGGAATGGCGGAATCATATTTTCAGGAGCCGGAGCCTCTCCAAGGGCCAGCCGGATGGCCGTACTTACAAAATCCACCCCCGTATTCCACGGAATTTCATGGGAACAGAAATAGCCCCCGGAAAGACGGGCCGCCATTTCAATTACATACGGCCTGCCTTCATGTACTACCATATCACCCTTGAACATGGAATTTTCAATGCCCAGCGCAATGGCAGCCTTGCCGGAAAGCTCCTTTACCGCGTCCTGTGTGTCCTGATCCAGAAAAGAGGGCAGATCTCCGCCGTTCTCGATAATATTCGGCGCGAAGCGGTCCAGAAATTCATAGTTGCGGTCCGAGAATCCGGGGCAGAAGCACTGTCCGTTGACCACAAAACCCTCGGTGCTGACCTGCGGACCATGGAGGTACTTTTCCACCATGACCCGACCGCTGGGTGATTCTTTTTGCGAGCACTCAAAGGCCCACTGCGGGTCGGGCATATGCGGCGATCCGTAAACAAGCCGCAGCACCCCGCGCGCACCACGGCTGTCCACGGGTTTGATGACCAGTGTTTCCTGCTGGTCAGCCAGAAGCTGTGCCAGTTCGTCCGCGCTGAAGATTTCCCGGTACCACGGAATGGGAATGCCGCACTCTTTGAAGCGGTCCTTCATGGCTTTTTTGTCCGTTGCCAGCCGGGCCGTTTCCGCACTGACCGCAGTCAGTCCGAAATGATCGGCAACTGCTGCAACAGTGCCGGGAGCATCAACCGCAGCGCAGATGACCCCATGCGGTTTACCGCCCTTTGCTGACCATTTGTTCAGGGCGGCAACCGATTTTTCAGGGGTGTAGACACAACCGATGACCGATTCATGGGCATGGGCGAATCCGGGAGCCTGCGGGTTGGCGTCAACAGCCAGCACATACAGGCCCATCTCGCTGGCCCTCTGCAAGACTGGAATGGATTCCAAACCAGCCCCTATTACGATTAATGTCTTACGCATAAGTTATTTAGCTTTTGACGGTTAGCCATATGAAACGGCGAAGCCAAACTAAAAAGTTTTGGGATTCTTGCATTAGCTCTTAGGCAAGCGGTCTTCCGCGAGTCTTAGAGATAACGACAGTGGAACAAACCCTTTTCCCAAAAGGGTTTAAGGCCCCCGGCAGGGCCGCCGGAGGCATCTCTTAAATCTTTTTACGGCAGACCATAAAAGTATTCTGGCCTTTGGGATCATCGGGGAAGATAATGCGTCCCTGCTTGATGCCTGTGGTTTTCACTATTTCAAAATGTTCGGAACAAAGCCCGCTGATCTCCTGCAGAGAAAACTCGTGCAGATGCTGGGAGTTGACCGGGATATGTCCGAGACTGTTCTGGGGGGTGCTTAAGATGAGCAAGCCGCCCGGTTTGAGCACCCGTCGCATCTCCTTGAAATAGGGTGCCGGATCAACGTGCTCCACGGTTTCGAAACTGGTCACCGCGTCAAAACAGTTGTCTTCGAAACCGAGGGAGGTCGCATCTCCGGTCTGAAAGGTGATGTTATCATAATATTTGCCGGATGAGGCACGGCGCACGGTCTCAATGTCGAGATCGGCGGCGACTACTTTCTTCGCTTTATCGGCCAACATTCTGGACCCGTATCCGGGTCCGCACCCGCAGTCCAGTACCTCTGCATCCGGGCCGATGTAATCAAGGGCCATTTCGTAATGGAAACTGAGCTGATCCCCGGCATTGATGGATTTGCTGCTGTCCACGTTCATGTTACCGGCAATGTAAACCTGCTCTGCGGTTTCGCGACATTTTTTCAGCCACTCTTCGCTGACGGCTGGGCCGGGTACACGGGCGCATTTGAACTTGTCTGTTGCGGTGAACATGAAAAATTTGGGATGGACCCGGTAGGCAGCTCCATTGGATCTTTCTTCAAGTATGGAGAGTGCTTTTTTAAGTGCTCCCGGCCTGTAGATATCCGATGTGAGCTGGATGGGAAAATCGTCTTCGGTCTTAACGCAGTCCAGTCCGTTCTTGGATGCCTGATTGAGCATGGTTCGGGCGTGGTCGGTCAGCCAGCCGAAATGAAGTCCGTCCACCCGGATAACCGGGACATGGTCGCCTGCGTCTTCAAGGGCTGCGATCATGCGTTCCAGCGGGCTTTCATCAAAGCCGTAAAATACGCTGACCTTGTTTTCCGGGAACATGGCCGGGAGTTCGTCCAACCTGCCTCCACGGTCAAATTCCGGCGCGATGATGCGTACATCCGCTGCGGGAAATTCCTTGAATCCGTTTTCGATGGTCAAGGCTACCACCGGACGTCCGTCGACTTCATTCATGCACCAGTCCGGTGCGCCGCTCCATGCCCTTGATGCCGCCTGTACAAGTATAATCGGGTTATCCATCAGCTGTCCTTGTTCAGTTAAAGAGTTCGTCCGCATGCTTTTGCAGGAAGTATGCGCTGATCGGGGTTTCAAACCGTGAGTTGCAGTCTGAAACCTTGAGATATGAAAAGTAGCGGCTCTGCAACTCCCGTTCCTCTGCTGTGGCCCGCCACTCTCCATTTGTGCGCAAATGCATTTCCCGCATGGCTTCCAGAAGTTCTTCTTCTGTATTGTCGATAACCTCAAAATCGGAATCTGCAAAGTTTTCAATGGGCCATTTGCTAATTTTGGCAGATATTATTTCAGAAATGTTTAAAATCCGGCCTGTGGATTTCGAACGGATCAGTTTAAACAGGGCCAGATCCTCCGGGGAGCAGTACTCAATTACCTCCAGCCGGGCGGTGTTGACCCGCAAGCAGGGAACCCGGAACATGTTGGCCACATGCATGGGACCGCTCTGTACTCCCACAAAAAATTTGCAGGTGGCGGGCAGGTAGATGTCCATGAAATCATTCTGCTTTCCGCAGGTGGCGTAATCAACAAAGTTGGGATGATCAATTTTAAGCGGTTCTTGAACAATATTGCCGATCCTGATCACGTTGTATCCCAGACGGAGCAGCTCTTCGGCCCCGGCTTTGAAGGTGACAATATCCATGTTGCGCGGCTCCTGCATGTCCCCGTCGCTCTCCGGCATGGTCTGTTGCAGAAAAGCGTTGTCCCGTCCCAGCAGACAAATGTGTGGACGGTCAGCATCAAGGCCGAGTGCAGCAAGTTCGCTCCGGCCCCGCTCAATTTCGTCGGGGGTAAAGCTCACATGGGTGTCGGTCTGCCGGGTCAGACATTCATAGTCGCGGGCAAAGGATATTTTGCGGGTATTCATGAGCAGTTCATGTTTTTCGCGCAGATTGAAAAAGCGTACGGCCTGCAGCAGGTAGCGATCCCAGCGGCAGATTCGCATGCGGCGGGAAAAGAGTTTTCCCAGTGCTTTGTTGGCAACCTGTCCGTCTTTGAAACAGAACAGGTCAAGATATCCGTCATGCCTGCCCAGTTCTTTTTCCGCGAGGTACAGCTCACAATCAAGGACCAGATGCCCCAGCCGGGAGGAGTAAATTTCAGCCACCCGCAGGGGTTTTAACATGGATACTGTTTTGATCAGCAGAGCCAGCGCACCCAGAGAAACCCATTTCAATATTTCTTTGCAAGGGTTGGGTTTTAATTGCGGATCAGCCGGGCTGAGTTTGTTGCGCACGCAGGTGCTGATGCGCAGGTCGTAAAAATTCTGATAGAACGAGACTGCCCGGATAACATTGTCGTGATCGCAGACCATGCCGCAGACAATGACCGCTTCATGCGCTCTGAAGGAAAGTATGCTCTTCAGCAGGGGCGGGAAGAGGGCATGAAAGCTGCCGGAGAAAAAAACGGTCTTTTCACCAGCAAAAGCCCCCCGGTCCCTTTCCGGGAGCAGGAGCAGGACTTCCGTGCTGCTGCGGTCCACGGTGGCAAGAAAGTCGCTGATGTGGCACTGCTGGGCAGTGCCGATGATGAGCAGACGTTTTCGTTCAGCCATTGTGCCCCGTTATTTCCGCTTCAGGACTTTGCGTACTGCGGCAGCAATGTCGTCGGGCATTAGTCCGTATTCACGGGCAAGGTCTTCCGGTTCCCCGGAGCTTCCGAAAACATCATCCACGGCCACCCTTTGCACTGGTACCGGATGGTTTTCGCAGACGATTTCCATGACCGCACCCCCAAGACCGCCGTACTTGTTGTGGTCCTCACAGGTTACAACAGCTCCGGTTTCTTTTGCGGCTTTGATTACAGCTTCCTCGTCCATGGGCTTGAGCCAGCTCATGTTCAGCACCCGGCAGAAGATGCCTGCCTCTTTCAGTTTTTCCGCTGCCTGCACGGCCCGGTGGACCATTACTCCCACAGCCATGATGGTGCAGTCTTCTCCCTCGGCAAGAACCTGTGCTTTGCCCGGTTCGAATCTGGTGCTCGCATCAAAGACATCAGGCAGGGGAGAGCGTCCGGTACGCAGGTAGAGCGGGCCGTGGCTGTCCAGCAGATGGGGCAGCATGGCCCGCATCTCCAGCGGATCAGCCGGGGAGACCACGGTCATGTTGGGGATGGCCCGGTAAATGGCGATATCTTCAAGGGCCTGATGGGTGGCTCCGTCCGGTCCTACGTCCAGACCTAGGTGGCTGGCCGCGATTTTGACGTTGAAATCCGGGTAGGCAATGGAGTTGCGGGCCTGCTCCAGCGCGCGCATGGAAGCGAATACCGCATAGCAGGTCACAATGGGAATCACTCCCGATTCCGCCAGTCCGGCGGCCATGGAAAACATGTTCTGCTCCGCAATACCGCACTGGATGAAGCGGTCCGGGCAGGCTTCACGGAAATGATAGGTTCCGGTTCCCCCGGCCACATCGGCGTCAAGAACCACAAAATCGTCACGGATGGCGGCCAGTTCCACAAGGGCTTTGCCGAATTCGTCTCTCATATTCTGCATTATTCCAGCCCTCCGCACCCGCATTCGCGCAGTGCGCATTCCCGTTCCTCTCCGGTGGGGCAGAGGCTGCCGTGCCATTTGGGAACATTTTCCATGTATGAGATTCCTTTGCCCTTCACTGTGTGGGCGATGATCATGGTCGGTTTGCCTGCTGTGGTACGGGCGCGCTGAAGCGCGTTCTCGATTTCCCGGAAGTCATGGCCGTCAATCTCAATGACCTGCCAGCCGAAAGCCTTGAATTTATCGCTCAAAGGCTCAAGGGCGGTGATGTTTTCGTTGAGGTCGTCACTCTGAAATTTATTGTAATCCACCAGCGCAACAATATTATCCAGTTTGTGGTGCGCGCCGAACATGCAGCCTTCCCAGATCTGGCCTTCGTTGAGTTCCCCGTCACCGAGGAGTACGTAAGTGCGGTTGTCGCGTCCGGCCCGTTTGGCACCAAGTGCACAGCCCAGTGCAAAAGAGAACCCCTGCCCCAGCGAACCGGAGTTGAATTCCACGCCGGGGGTTTTTACGCGATCCGGGTGGCCCTGCAGCATGCCGTCCGCGTGGCGCAGTTTTTTGAATTCTTCTTGGGAGAAAAAGCCCTTCTCCGCCAGAGCGGCGTAAAGCGTGAGGCAGGAATGGCCCTTGGAAAGGATGAAGCGGTCCCGGCAGGGATCATCCATATTCGTCGGACTGAAACTCATTTCCTTGGCAAAGAGGTAGCTGACGATCTCTACACAGGAAAGGGAGCCCCCCGGATGGCCGGACCCGGCATAACAGTTCATGGTGATGATGGATTTGCGCAGCTCGGCGGCGAAATTCACAAGTTCCTGATACTGGTCCATTTGTTCTCCTTAGAAATAGAGTCCGCCGTTGACATTGATGGTCTGGGCGGTGATGTAGGATGCTTCGTCCGAGGCAAGGTAGGCCACGCTGTCCGCCACTTCCGCAGCTGCGGCAAAACGTTTCAGGAGCACGTTTTCAGCGGCCTTCTGTACTGCCGGATTCTGCATTCCCGCATCTGCCATGTCCGAAACCACCAGTCCGGCGGCAACAGTGTTGCAGCGGATGTTCCACTGGGCCCCGAAGCGTGCCGCAACCTGAGTCATGGAAATCAGCCCGGCCTTGCTGGCAGCATAATGTGCGGTGCGCGGTCCTCCGTACTGTCCGCTCACCGAGCCGATGTTGACCACACTGGCCCCTTTGCTTTTCTTGAGCAGTTCAAGACAACGCTGGGTGCACAGGAAGGGGCCTTTCAGGTTCACCGAAAGGATACGGTCCCATTCATCCGGGGTGATTTTGTCGAAATCCTGCGGATCATTGATCCCGGCATTGTTGACCAGTACATCAAGCCTGCCTTCATTGGCGGCAATGTCGGCTACAACCGCGTCCACGGAATCCGCATCGCTGACTTCAAGCTGCAGGATGCGCGCTTTGCCGCCTTCCTGGGAGATTTCTGCCGCGGTTTCTTCTGCGCTTGTGCGGTCACTGACCCATGTCAGAATAACCTCTGCGCCCTCGGCGGCCAGTTTCCGGCTGATGGCTTTGCCGATTCCGCGCCCGCCTCCGGTAACCAGTACGATTTTATCTTTTAATCTTTGCATATATTTTAATCCTTTTTCCCGGCCATGAGCACTGCGTGGCGTCCGAATCCGGCCTCGGCCAAGCTGCTGTATAGTTTGTCCAGAACATCGCGGTTGCCCGTGCGGGTCAGATTCAGTTCCAGTTCTTTGCGCATGGCGTGGCATTCGCGGCCCAGCTGCGGGTCTTGAAGATAGTTTTTGCCCATGAGCAGGAACAGTTCCATGGGGAAAGTTGTTTCATAATGCAGCGGTTCAAAATCCAGCCTCCGCAGCAGTCTTTCCAGCGAATTGCGGTTGAAGAAATTTATGTGATGGGGCGGTGCCAGCCACCATGGTTTTTCGCCGAGGTCCTCATGCATGATCCTTTGCAGTTTATTGTAATCGTTGGGTACTCCGATGACAATCAGTCCGCCGGGGTTAAGCACCTGTCTGCATAGGGCGATCATGGATATGGGATCGGGCAGGTGTTCGAGCACTTCCCAGAGATGGACCACATCAAATTTACCTATGGAGTCAGCGCAGGCCTGATCGAATATCCCGTGAACCACATCAAGTCCCAGAGAGCGGCAATATTCAGCAGCCTTGTCTGAAGGCTCCACACCTCTAGCCTGCCAATCCAGTTCCATGGCCTGCTTAAGGAAAAAACCGTTGCCCGATCCTATATCCAGAATGGAACCCTTGCGTTTGAGCTGCTTTTCAATGGATTCCAGCCGGGCAGCGTTGGTGGTTTTGTGCCACTCCTCGTCTTCCAACTGGTGCTGAAGCATGAGCGGTTTATCTTTCACGTGGTATTCGTGCTTGTAGATGCGGGCCAGTTCCTCTTCATCGGGAATGGGAATGATGTGTTTGAAGCCGCAGCTTTCGCAGTGGATTACATCAAATTCTCCAACGGTATGCAGCACTATGCCGCTATGTTCGACCCAGCATTTTCTGTCGCTCAAAATTTATGCTCCAAGAAGATTATGATGCGCTACGCGCTTTTGTCGGACGGATTTCGCCTCCGGCGGCCAAAGGGGATAATTTCCTTTGGAATCCCTAGTAGTTAAATTCTTTTTATGATCAGAGATGCAATGTTTTTGGCACCCTCGCCGATCTTCAGTCCGGCAGCTTTTGCAGCCATGGATTTTAATGCTTTCTGGTCGCAAATGAAATTTTGCAGCTCTGCAGCCAGTTTTTGCTCCGGGATGCGGTCAAATTTTCCCAATGAAACCGCTGCTCCGCATGCATGCAACGCTGATGCCGAGCGGGCGTGGTCCTTACTCAGGCAGAGCAGCAGTTGTGGCACCCCGCAGGCCGCCAGTTCATAAGCGGTCATGCCGAAGGAAGCTATGGCTGCGTCGCAGCCCTGCATGGGCAGGGACATGTCCTTTATATCATGCAATAATTTAATCTTATCACCGTGCTCTAGCGTTATCTTGCGGATTCTGTCCAGATTATTGAACATGGGACCGATGACAACCTCGGCCTGCCAGTCTTCGGTTACGAATTTTAATCCCTGCAATATTTTCAGGGTCAGCTCGTGGGGATCGCTGCCACCCATGCTGATCAGTAATTTGGGCGGGGAGTGAATTTTTTTTGCTTGCGGGGGTAAGCGGAATTCCCTGCGCAGGGGAATGAACTCCCAGCCTCGATGGATGGTGCCGTTAAAATCGGTCCAGTCCAGCTCATGGAATTGCGGCACCGGCGGGTAGAAGGCCAGATCTGCATGCAGTCTGTTGGGGGTGGGGTCATCGATGCTGACCAGCTGTTTTTTCGCTGATTTCACGCGTTGGAAAAAAGATGTTGAAAGCGGAATCCGCAGGTCGAGGATTACCGCCGCTTCATTGCTGAATTGCCAGCTGTTGAAATCCATAACCGGAGCAACTTTGAATCCGGCTTGGGTGACTTTTTTCTCAGCCGCAGGAGGACCCCGGAATCCGAAGATTGATTCCCGTCCGAATTCATCACGCAAGGCTGCGGCAAGAGCCATGCAGCGTCCGGCGTGTCCGAATCCACTCTCAGGTCCGGCTTCGCAGAAAAAGAGAATCGGTCCGTTATTCATCATCACACATGAAGGCTTTGTAGATACGTTCGGCAATGCGCCAGTCTTCTTCGGTATCAATGTCCACCACCATATGGCGGGGCAGGAAATAGGGCATGTTCAATCCCTGTTTCCGGTCCGCAGGCAGGTCGGTCAGTTCTGTCCAGTAGAACTGGGCCGCATCATGGAAAAATACAGGCAGATCCTGTGATCGGCAGGGGGCGTATTCCGGGAAGGCGTATTCAACGCCGCCCTGTTCATTCTGCTTGAAAGAGCGCAGCACAGGAAAGGGGAATTCTGCCACACCGAGCACGCAATTGGCCCGGTGTTCACGCAGCATTTTATATCCGCCGCGAATATTCTCAGCAGTGACAAAGGGGTTGGCGTAGAATTGGCAGTAACGTTCAGGCTTGCCCCAATTTTCGCGGACCCAGCCCAGAGCATGGTCCACAACCGGCTGGGTGGGGGTGAAGTCATCGGCAAGTTCCGCCGGGCGCATGAAAGGAACTTCTGCTCCGTATTGGCGGGCAATTTCTGCGAATTCTTCGCTGTCCGTACTGACCAGAATATGGTCGAAGAAACCGCTCTCACGGGCGGCCTCAATGGTATAGGCGATAAGCGGCTTGCCCAGAAAAGGGCGGATGGATTTTTTTGGGATGCGTTTGCTGCCCCCGCGGGCGGGGATAATGGCGACCTGCACGATACTTCCTCCGGCTTTGTTTCAGGTAAGTGGCTTCTGTTATATTAAAGTATCATGCTGAAAACAATAACTATCTTTTTATATTATCCTCTTGAATCTGTAGCGGCGCAGCAGTACCCTAAGCCGCATGAGAACAACAGCAGACAGAATACGGCACACACTTTTATTTGAGATTATCGGGCTTTGCACCTGCACCCCGCTGGCCGCGTGGATACTTGATAAGGATATGGGCCGCATCGGGATCATGAGTGTCGCCATATCCATGACCGCCATGGTCTGCAACTATGTCTATAATCTTATTTTCGATAAGGTGTTGGTTGCCATGAACCGTCCCGTAAATGTACGCCCCACATGGATGCGGGTGCTGCATGCAGTATTGTTTGAAATTTCGCTTCTGACCATCACCGTACCGTTCGTGGCATGGTGGCTGGATATGACCCTCTGGCATGCCCTCATCGCCGATATCGGGTTCGCGCTTTTCTTTCTGGTCTACGCCTTTGTCTACAACTGGGTCTACGATATTGTTTTTCCCATGCCCGTGGAACAGCACGGCTGATGCCTCCGGCGGCTCTCCGAGGGCCAAAGAAACTTTTTGAAAAAAGTTTCTCTGGACTCTTCAAAAACTTTTACTAGGCTTCGCCGTGTAGCTTGGCTGACTTGCTATACAAATTGGGCGGCGGCGTAGCCTGATGACCACGCCCATTGGAGGTTGTACCCTCCCAGCCAGCCGGTCACGTCCAGAACCTCTCCGATAAAATATAGACCGGGTACTTTCTTCGCTTCCATGGTCTTTGACGAAATTTCGGCAGTGTCCACTCCTCCGGCGGCAACCTCGGCTTTGGCGAATCCTTCTGTTCCCTGCGGTTTGACCACCCATGCATGAATGTGTTCGGCAAGGGCTGATGTACGTTTCTTGGTCAGCTGACTAAGCGGGGTATCTCCGTCCTGATCCTCCAAAAGGAGTCCAACCATTTTGCGGGTGAAGAATTGCGCGAGGAAATTTTTCAAGGCAGTATTTTCAGTGCGGTTCGCTTCAAGCAGTTCCGAAATATCGTGAGCAGGCAGCAGGTTGACGGTCAAAGCAGAACCACGCCGCCAGTAGTTTGAAATCTGGAGCACTGCCGGGCCGGAAATACCCTTATGGGTGAAAAGCATATCACCGGCAAAAGTCCGTTTTTCGCAGGTAATCTCCACAGGAAGGGCATTGCCGCTCAGCTCCTTGCAGAATTTACCATCCCGTCCGCCGATGGTAAAAGGTACCAGTGAGGGCCGCGCCGGAAACACATTCAGCCCGTACTGTTCCGCCAGCTTGTACCCGAAAGAAGAAGCACCCACCTGCGGCCATGCCGGGGAACCCAGTGCCACAACAAGGGATTCAGCCTCAAAAACCTGCGATCCGCTGCGCACTGCAAACGGCCCCTCGCCGCTGACTTCTTCAATCTCACGGTCAAGGAGAGTTTCCACACCCGCGCGGTGGCACTTGGAAACCAGCAGCCCGGCAATCTGTCCGGCCCCCTCAAGGGTAAACAGCTGCCCGTCCTCGCGCTCTTCGTATTCGATCCCGGCCTCAGCAACAAAGGAAATAAAGTCCCACTGATTGTGCCGCGCCAGCGCGGATTTCACAAAGTGGGGATTTGCCGAAATATAGTTATCCGCCGCAACATCCATATTGGTAAAGTTACACTTGCCGCCCCCGGCCACCCGGATTTTACGCCCTGCCTTACCGGAATGGTCCAGCACCAGCACCTTACGCCCGCGCGTTGCAGCATGCATGGCACAGTACAGCCCGGAAGCCCCGGCACCGAGGATGATTACATCATATTTAGAAGAGGTATTGCTCATGGGAGGGGTTGTAGGCTGGATTGGGGGCTTTGGTAAAGGGGGAATTTAGCGGGTTCTTTGGAATGCCAGATCCGCAAAATATATACGTAATCTGGCTTCTCTGTGTAGCGAACAACGTACCTGCCGAATGTAAAATCTCGCATATTTTCAATGTGTTCTATGGTTCTGCCAAGCTGTGGATGCAATGAAAAACGGTTGATTGCGCTTTTTAAATTTAGCACTGTGGTACGGGCTGAGTCTGGATCGTGTTCAGCGATAAAATTATAAATTCTTTTCAGATCATCAACAGACTCAGGAGAAAACCTTATTCGCATTTAGGAGCTTCCTTCACATTGTCAGTTCCCCACGAATCAAGCCAATCGAAAACTTCGTCCCCTTCAATAAATCGTCCTGCTTCAATGCTTTCCAAGGCCAGCATTGTTTCAGCATCACGTTTTTTAGTCTCTTCGTGCTTACGCACAAAATCAGCCATAAATTCCCGTAGAAGATGACTGGAACTTTGCCCTCGGTCTTTGGCCGCAAGTTCAAATTTTTCTTTTAAATCAGATTCTACACGGGCTCGTATGGTTTCCTGCATAGGTTTTCTCCTTCTGTAGCTACAGTATGCTACTGGAGTGTGGTTGTAAATGTGTTTCGATGTCTACAAAACAATTTATGCAAGTCGTTGTGTTGATCTAATTAAAACCTAAAGTTTTATTAAGGTTATCCGATAATAATGAATATAATTTCATAAAATGGAGGCCTGCCATGAAGATTGGGTCAGCAAATAATGCTAATTCTATGAAGATTAATGTCGTTAATCTTGCAGAAGAAAGAGAAAAAATAGCAGAGCAGTCACAGCAGCCAGAAGTAGAATCTGAAGATGCTGAAACACAGGAAAATCATATTTCCATAAGTGCCAAACCTTTGAATATGATGGCTGGCAGTTTTGTCCATGCTGATGGAGCCAATGATGACGATAACTACAGCTTGATGAATTTAAATGGAATCAAGAGTCAGCAGAACTTGATGGCCAAATTTAACACCTTTATGGTTGATTTGGTCGCTGACCGAATGGTGTATACAGATAAGTTAATAGAATCAGGACTCTCTGTTACAGATGCTAAAGCTGCGGCGGCAGCAGAATTTGAGAAAAAGGGTGTTGAGGCGCATAAAAAGTTAGGTAAAGAGCTAAGTGAAGAAGAGCTTGAGAAGCAGGCAGAAGAAACAAAAGAATTTACCGAAGAGCGCACCGAAGATGTAGTAGAAGAAAAGCAGGAAGAAAAAGCTGCTGAAGCGAAAGAGGCTGAAGAAGAAGCTGAAGCAAAGGTAGAAGATAAAATAGCTGCCAATGCCAGAGAAGCTGTCGAGGGTACAAGTGCTGACGAAGGGGGCGGTGCTGATCCAGTAGCCGCTAAATCCGGTGCACTGGGTGCTGAGCCATTGTCATCTGATGCCGGGCCAGCACAAAAAGGGGATGGTGTTGGTGAAAATGTAGACGAATTTGTTTAAGATTGCCGGCATAAATAAAACAGGCGAAGAGCACACAACTCTTCGCCTGTTTTATTTCGTATTAAAAATCTAAAAACTACCCCTCAGACCGCCCATAAATATCCTCAAACCGCTGGATATCATCCTCACCAAGATAACTACCGGTCTGGACCTCAATGAGCTCAAGGTTGATCCTGCCGGGATTCTCCAAGCGGTGCATGGCCCCTATGGGGATGTAGGTGGACTGGTCTTCCTGCAGTAAAACTTCCTTTTCGCCGACTAATACTTTGGCTGTGCCCTTGACTACTACCCAGTGTTCGGCGCGGTGGTGGTGCATTTGCAGGGAGAGTACCCCGCCGGGTTTGACGATGATTCTTTTGACCTGAAAACGTTCTTCAAGATCCACGGTCTCGTATGATCCCCACGGGCGGTAGACCCTGCGGTGATGGTCTACTTCGCTGCGCTCCTGCTTTTTCAGTTCCGCAACCAGACCGGAGACTTCCTGACCGTGCTCGCGCCCGGCAACCAGTACGGCGTCCGGGGTTTCGACTACGATTACGTCATCAACGCCGACCACACCGACCAGCCTGCTTGAGGATTGCAGGAAGCTGTTGGCCACGTTCTTGGCATGTACATCCCCGGAAATTACGTTGCCGTTTTCGTCCGGCCTGCGTTCGGTCATCAGGGAATCCCATGATCCGATGTCAGACCAGCCGCCGTCAAAGGGGACCACGCTCAGGTTTTCGACCTTTTCGATTACAGCGTAGTCAACGGACTTTGCCGGGCTGGATTTGAAGCTTTCCTCTTCAAGACGCACAAAGTCGAGGTCAACGCGGGCATTTTCTGTGGCATTGCGGCAGGCGGTGTGCATTTCCGGTTCAAGCTGGTCCAGATGTTTCAGGAAAACGTCCGGGCTGAACAGGAAGATACCGGAGTTCCAGAGATAGTTACCGGATTTAAGGTATGTCTTGGCCGTGTCGAGGTCCGGCTTTTCAACGAATTCGCGCACTGCCTGCGGAATAATGGGATCGAACTCTTTGCTGGTGCGGATATATCCGTACCCTGTTTCCGGCCTGTCCGGTACAATGCCGAAAAGAACCAGATCGCCTGATTTGGCAGGCCCGGTCCCGGCGGTGACTGCGGCTTCAAAACGGTCCAAATCGTGAATGGCATGGTCCGAGGGCATGACCAGCATGAGTGCTTCCGGGTGGTTTTTGCGGATATGGAAAGCTGCCGCAGCAATGGCCGGGGCGGAATTGCGGCCCTGCGGTTCCAGAAATATTGCTTCAGGCTGGATGTTCGCTTCCCGTAGTTCTTCTGCGATCAGGAAACGGTAGCTTTCATTGCAGACTACAATGGGCGCTGTGGCAGAATCCAGTGCGCAACCGCGTTCAACAGTATTGCGCAGCAGGGAATGTTCCCCGGTGAGATTCAAAAGCTGTTTGGGATGTTTTTTGCGCGAAAGGGGCCAGAGTCTTGTACCGCTGCCGCCGGAGAGAATTACAGGAATGATCATGATTTACCTGCCTGAAAAGTATGTTCGGGAGATAATTCCCATAGTTATATGCCATCACGTATACACGCTTCACAGGCAGTGTGCAAACACAAGGGCGTAACTCAGTAGAGAAAGACACATAATCAACACTTGCCCATCCCCGCAAAGACGGGTATTGAGGGTCCGCAACATGTGAGACTATCTTTATAGATAGCAAAAACGAAAGACTTACCTTTCACGGCAGATCATCCCGGATAGATTCAACTTTTCATGCAGCAGCCGTTGCATGTGCGGGATTTTTGCGGCGTGGAAAGGAATTTATATTTTTTTAGGAGAATTTCTTATGGCTCTCAGTATCGGTATCGTGGGACTGCCCAACGTCGGTAAATCCACACTTTTCAATGCCCTGACCAAGGCCCAGAACGCGGAAAGCGCAAACTACGCTTTCTGTACCATCGAACCCAACAAGGCTGTTGTTCCAGTCCCGGACGAGCGCATCGACAAGTTGGCCGAGCTGGTTAAACCCCAGCGCGTGCAGCAGTCCACTGTTGATTTCATTGACATCGCCGGGCTGGTTGAAGGCGCGAGCAAGGGTGAAGGTCTCGGTAACAAGTTTCTCGGCAACATCCGCGAAACTCAGGCTATCCTTCACGTTGTACGCTGCTTTGACAACGATGACGTCATCCACGTTGCCAACTCCGTTGATCCACTGCGCGACATCGAGGTTATCGAAACCGAGCTGATTCTCGCTGACGTGCAGGCTCTGGACACCCGCATCGAGGGCATGAAGAAAAAGATCAAGGGCGACAAGACCCTCGGTCCTAAAATTGCCGAAGCTGAAAAGCTGCTCGAGCACCTCAACGAAGGCAATCCCGTGGGAACCTACGGCGAGCTGGATACCGACAACATGGACGAAATGCTCCGTGATCTGCGTCTCATCACCGCCAAGAACGTGATCTACTGCGCCAACGTGGACGAAGAAGGCCTCACCGAGGACAACGATTACGTCAAAAAAGTGAAGGCTCTTGCTGAAGAACGCGGTGCAGAGTTCGTCAAGATTTCCGCCAAGATGGAAGAAGAGCTGGTCGGTCTTGATGAGGAAGAATACAACGAATTTCTCGAATCCTACGGCGTAACCGAATCCGGTCTGGCAAAGATCATCCGCACCGGGTTCCACACTCTGGGCATGATCAGCTACTTCACCGCCGGGGTAAAGGAGGTCCGCGCATGGACCATCCATGACGGCGACAAGGCTCCCCGTGCCGCCGCAGCAATTCACACCGATTTCGAACGCGGTTTCATCCGTGCTGAAGTTATCGGTTACGACGACTACGTAAGCAACGGCAGCGAAGCAGCCTGCCGCGCAGCCGGAGTGCTCCGCGCTGAAGGAAAGGAATACATCGTAAAAGACGGCGATGTTATTCACTTTTTGTTTAACGTGTAAGGCTTAATGCCTCCGGCGGCCCTTCGGGGACCAAAGAAACTTTTTGAAAAAAGTTTCTCTGGACTCTTCAAAAACTTTTATTAGGGCTTCGCCGCTTTGCATTATGAATTTGCGATAATAAATCCCGTAATATCTTTTTGATATTGCGGGATTTTTTTATCTCTTTTTCAGCACAATCACCCCGATCACAATTAAAAAACACCCCGCCCATTGTTCCAGCGTCATGTATTCGCCGAGCATGGGGATAGCCGCCAGTCCGGTCATCATGGGTTCGGTGGTCAGCAGGATGTTGACTACTGAGGGAGACAAATGGGTTAGACTGGAGTTGATCAGGGTCCATCCGGTCATGGACGGGCCGATGGCAAGGGTCAGGATACAACCCCAGCCCTTCCAGTCCACTCCGGGCATGAGCATTGCCGCAGGGGTCGGGGCTGCGCCGGGGATTGAGTTTCCGGCGAAAAGATTGATGATCAGCATGTAAAAGGCGGCGATTCCGAATACGTGCATGAGTACGCTGTAAGAACTTATGTTGCGCTTGGCGCATTCGCGGCCCATGATTGTGTAGGCTGAGAAAAATACGCTGGAGAGCAGCCCCAGAAACATGCCCATGGGGGTTAGCGAGAATTCGGACATGGACTTGATTCCGCAAACCAGTCCGCAGCCGAACAGGCAGAAAAGGATAGAGGGCAGGATGCGCAGGGTCGGTTTTTCATCGCCCAGTGCCCACTGGGCCAGCACAGTAATGGGTACGGATACATAAACCAGCACTGTAGCCACCCCGGCTCCGTTGAAATATACCGATCCGCCCCAGATGCCGTTCAGCCCGACCAGTACCAGCCCGTAGGCGGCCAGTAGGCCAATATGCTCCCGTTCAAACCTGAGTTTATGCGGTTTGAAAATTTTTAACCCGGCCATGAGAATTGTGCTGACAAATAGATTGCGCCAGAAGGTGACCACAAAGATGGGCTGGGCGTAATCCACGACCATGATTTTTATGAAAATACCCACAAGCGAGATAAGCGCGGCTCCGGATAGAACCTGCGCCACCCCAAGGCTGGTGGATGATTTGGGCTTGAGCATATTTTTTATCCTTCAATATATTCATAGCGCATTTCAAATGCGCAGAGGCACAATATTTCAGGAGTTTAAAATCTCAAAGCAAAATCTGGCGGCTTAAGATTTCTCTTTTGTAATTAATTTGACCTGATCATGTAATGCTGGATAGATGAGAGTCAGCAAAACACATAAATACAGCGAGGATTAATTATGCCCAAAGTTTTGCCACGACTTATAACCGCTCTGCTGCTTTTCCTGCTCGGCGGCTTCATTCTGTTCATGCTCAACCAGATCGCCGGGCTGGCCCAGCTTTGTGCGGTGTACATTCCTACGTCTCACGATTACGTGCTCTTCGGCTTGAGTGGATTGTTTATGGTCATCTGTCTAAGCCCGTTTGTGATGCACCTGTGCCGCCCCGGACCGCTGGTCATGCCGGATAATCCCACCCCGGCCCAGCAGCGGGAATTCATCCGCAAGCTGCGTAAAAGACTACGCGGCAACAGGTATATCCGTGAAGCGGCATTGCCCCTGAATACAACTGAAGATCTTGATGTAGCCCTTGAGCATCTGGACCGTATTTCCACGGAAAAAATGAAAACTGTGGCCTCGCGGATTTTCCTGTCCACGGCAATTTCCCAGAACGGGCAACTGGATTCATTCATCGTGCTCGGAACCCTGACCAAGCTGGTTTGGGATGTTTCAAAAATTTACAACCAAAGACCCTCTTTGCGCGATATGCTGGCTGTCTACGCCAATGTGGCGGGTACGGCCTTTTTTGCCAGCGCAGTGGAAGAACTGGACATTCAGGCCCAGATTGAGGCGATCATGTCCCCGGTACTTGCCGGGTCGGCACTGGGTATGATCCCCGGAGCCAGCGGGCTGACCTCCATCGTCACCGCTTCCATTCTGGACGGCTCCACCAATGCCTTTCTGGCCCTGCGGGTGGGCATCATCACTCGCGGTCATTTTAATTTCCATGCAGAGCGCAACTCTCCGGGCTACCGCAGGGCGGTCCTGCGAGAGGCAGCGGGTATGCTCCTTTCCATTGCCATGGGGTCCACCAAGACCATCACCACTGCCTACCTGAAGACCATCACCGGAGCAGCCGGGGAAAAAGCGGCCAGCGCGGCCAAAAAAGTTGTGGATTCTACAGATAAGGCATTTCAGGCCACCAGCAAGGCAGCCAAATATTCCGCAGAACAGGTTGGCAAAGTGGCCCGTTTCGCGACATTCAAAAGTGATAAACAGGAAGAATCTGAGCCTGAGCCGGAAGCGGAGACTATGAAAGAGAAAGCGGGTAAAAAGCTGGGTAAGGTCAGAAATTTATTCCGCAGAAAGAAATAGAGCGGCGAAGCCCCGATAAAAGTTTTAGGAGAGTCCAGAGAA
Source organism: Desulfovibrio sp. JC010 (assembly GCF_010470675.1). NCBI lineage: Bacteria > Pseudomonadati > Thermodesulfobacteriota > Desulfovibrionia > Desulfovibrionales > Desulfovibrionaceae > Desulfovibrio > Desulfovibrio sp. JC010. The sequence goes on along the minus strand of NZ_VOIQ01000006.1, from coordinate 71,784 downwards.
CCCTTTTTCAAAAGGGTTCTTTGGCCCTCGGAGAGCCGCCGGAGGCATCTTAGCTCGTAGCTTCTTCAATAACTCCAATCAGGGTATTGAAATCAAAAGGCTTGCACACGTAATGTTCTATTCCGGCCTGCTTGAATTTGTCTCTGGCATCGGTAAAGCAATGCCCGGTCATGGCAATTATGGGTGTTTTGGATTTTTCACCGAAAACAAAGTCATCGCGGATTCTGCTGATGGCTTCGTAGCCGTCCATTTCCGGCATCTGGATATCCATGAGGATGCAGTCGAATGCGGATTCATGCAGCTTGTCGAGGGCTTCAAGGCCGTTACAGGCAGTGGTGACAGTGTGCCCCTGCTTTTCAAGCAACCGGGAAGCGGAGAGGGTGTTTATCTTTTCGTCATCAACTAACAGTATTTTCATGATTATATAGTAATAAGAAAAAACCTTTGCTGTAAAGATAAAGCCAAAACAAAACCCCGTCCTTGATTTTACATCAAAGACGGGGTTCCTTTTTGCAATTTAAGTCCAGCCGCAAAGGGCGGAGTAATTACATTTCGTTCGGCAGTGCCTTGAGCTGTTCGTATGTGTAGACGGGGCCGTCCTGACATACGTAGCTGGTGCCGATGTTGCAGCGGCCGCAGATGCCGACGCCGCATTTCATCCGTTTTTCAAGTGTGGTGATGATCTGATTGTCTTTGAAACCGAGCTTGGCGAGAGCCTGCACGGTGAATTTGATCATGATCGGCGGTCCGCAGGTTACTGCGTATGCGTTTTTAGCAGAAGGCTTGATGTCAAGCAGCACGTTGGGGATCAGACCCACGTTGTGCTCCCAGCCTTCGTATTCCGCATCAATGGTCAGATGGGTGTCGAGGTCATCGCGCTCCATCCATTCAGGCAGTTCGTAGCTGAAAGCCATGTCTACAGGGCTTCTTGCACCGTAGAGCAGGGTGATCTTGCCGTAGTCCTTACGGTTATCCAGCATGTAGTAGAGCAGGGTCCGCAGAGGAGCCATACCGATACCACCGCCGACGAAGACAATGTCTTTGCCTTTCATTTCTTCGTAAGGAAAGCAGTTACCCAGAGGTGCGCGAACGCCGATCTGGTCACCGGCACTTAAGGTGTGCAGCTTTTCAGTAACCTCACCAGTGCGCATGACACTGAACTGCAGGTAGTCCATGCGGGTGGGGGTTGAGTTGATTACGAATGTTGCTTCACCGATCCCAAAGGCGGACAGCTGTCCCACCTGACCGGGTTCAAAGGTGAAGTTCTTTTTGATTTCCGGGTTGTTGAGAGTTACCCGGAAAGTCATGATATTGTGAGTTTCCTGAATGACCTCCTGAATGGTGGCCATTGCAGGAAGATAAGGATTGCTAGTCATTTGCCTTCTCCTTTGCTTCGTATGCAATAGCGTTCAGGACGATTTCACGGATATCCACACCCACGGGACAGCTCTTGATGCAGCGACCGCAACCGCAGCAGGAGATAACTCCGTCGTGCAGGTCCGGGTAGTAGCTGAATTTGTGACCGACCCTGTTTTTAAGGCGGTGGGCCTTGGTGGGGCGGGGGTTGTGTCCGCTGGCTTCCATGGTGAACATGGAGGACATGCAGTTGTCCCAGCTTCTGATGCGTTCGCCTTTTACACCGTCAGATTCGTCGGTGATGTTGAAGCAGTAGCAGGTGGGACAGAGATAGGTGCATGCGCCGCAGCTGAGGCATTTTGCAGACTGTGTTTCCCAGAAGTCCATGTCGTCGAAAGCTTCGAGAAGCTTTGCCGGAGCCTTGGAGAGGTCCTTGGCTTCGCCCATGGACTGGTCGGCGTCTGCGCGGAACTTGTCGGCGTCAGCCTGTTTGGAGCCGCCGTCTTCAAGCAGGGAGCTTGCCAGCAGTGCTTCGCCGCGGTCGCTGACTGCTTCAAGGAAGTAGCCGCCGTCAACGGGAACCATGAGCACGTCGGACCCGGTGGGGTCGGACGGGCCGGAACCTACCCAGTTGCAGAAGCAGGTGGTTTCGCCTTTTTCACACGCCAAGGTGATGAAGAAGGTGTTTTCCCTGCGGGCTTTGTAATATACGTCCACGTGCTTGCCGTTCAGGTAAACACGGTCGAACATGGTGAATCCGCGGGCGTCACAGGGACGGCTGCCGAAAACAACCCATGATGAATCTGGAATGGTTTCCTTTACATCAAGGGCCACTTTCTCTGGATTCTCAAGATCTTTGATGTGGCTGAATTCAACTAAGGTTTCACTCTGGGGAAAGCAGGCCTTTTTAGGGGGCGCGGTTGCTTCACGCTCGATGTTGAAACCTTTCTTGGAGTCGTAGGGCTTGAAGACAATGGAATCGCCCTCGTTACGGGGAGCGAGAACCTCGTGCTTCTGGCCCAGTTCTTCCAGCCATGCCGATACTTTGTCGGATTTGATGAATTTTGCCATGGCTACCACTCCTTCTCCTTGATGGTAGGTTCTTCAATTTTGAAGGTCTGCAGCGGCGGAGTCGCCTCGGGATCAAGACCGGCTTCGTAGTTGAAGACTTCCTTGATTTCCTTGTTGAACTTCTTCTTGAAGAGCAGGATGGGAATGTCTACCGGGCAGGCGCGCTGGCACTCACCGCACTCGGTGCAGCGACCGGTGAGGTGGTAAGCGTGGATAACCTGAAACATCCACTTGTCGCGGACGTGGGCTTCCTGGCTGAGCCAGTGCGGATCGCGGGACTGCGCTACACAATGGTCGCGGCATACACACATGGGGCATGCGTTGCGGCAGGCGTAGCAGCGGATGCAGCGGTCCATCTCACCAAGCCAGAATGCGAATTTTTCTTCGGTGGACTTGGCTTCGAACTCTTCGAGATCCTTGTAGCCGTCTTCAAAGGAAGCGGTTGCTTTGATCTCTTCACCGACAAACTGGTCGGAGAGAACTGCATTGGGGTAGCGGCAGGTCTGGCATTTGTCGGCCAAAACGTCTGCCATGGGCAGCTTGTGCTCTTTGCCTGCGACGGTGAGCTTTACTTCAGAATCGCTCACTTCGCAGGATTCAACCATGCCTGCATCACCTACAGCGCGGCGGATCTTGACCTGATCCACAACGCCGCTGCAGCCGAAACCGAAGATGGTTACGTCGTCGCGGTTGATGAGGTTTTCCTGCAGCAGTTCAACTACGCTGCGGCTGTCGCAGCCTTTGACCACGATACCGACCTTTTTGCCCTTCAGGGAGGGCAGGTAGGTGGCAAGGTTGTGAACGCAGAGTGCGTCCACTTTCAATTTATCTACATCTGCTTCACTGCGCATGAAGTGCGGAGTGGCGTGCAGGGGATCGAAGCTGTCCGTCCAGCCGATGACCACATCAAGCTCAGACAGTCCGTCCTTGATTTGCTTTTTAAGATCTTCCAGATTTTTCACTCTGTTTCTCCTTAGGTGGAACAGCCCCGGCTAAAGGGATGCTTCCATCAATTTGAGTGTCTCCTCAGCATCCGGGCCTTCGATCTTACGGGCCGGGCCGAGTTTGTGAATCTGTTCGGTGAACTTGGTCACAACTTCCTGCCAGCGCTGGCCTTCTGATGCGGAAACCCAGGTGTAGTCGAAACGCTCAGGATCGATTCCCAGCATGGGGATGAACCTTTTGAGCATTTCCAGCCTGCGGCGGGCATAGAAGTTACCTTCAGCGTAGTGGCAGTCATTGGGGTGACAACCGGACACGAGCACTCCGTCCGCACCGGACATGAGTGTCTTCACAATAAACAGAGGATCAATCCTGCCTGAACAGGGAACCTTGATGACTCTCAGGTCAGTCGGCTGGGTGAATCTTCCTACGCCTGCGGTGTCAGCACCGCCGTAGGAGCACCAGTTGCAGAGAAAACCGACGATTCTGAGTTCTTTACCTTCTAGAACCGGCATACTGCGTTAACCTCCGCAAGAATCTGATTGTCAGTGAAGTGCTGGAGCTGGATTGCACCCTGCGGACAGGTGGATGTGCAGATACCGCAGCCCTGACAAATTGTTTCAATCACCTCAGCTTTGGGCTGCCCGCGGAAGTCTACTTCTTTAATAGCTCCAAAGGGGCAGGTGCTGATGCATTTGCCGCAACCGATGCAGCGTTTGATATCAACTACAGAAACCGCGGGGTCACTTTCCAGCTGGTCCTTGGCGAACATGGCCAGAACCTTTGCCGCTGCCGCGCTACCCTGCGCAACAGAGGAAGGAATGTCTTTGGGACCCTGACATGAACCGGCCAGGAAAACCCCGGCGGTGTTGGTTTCAACAGGCTTGAGTTTGGGGTGGCCTTCCATGAAGAAACCGTAGGCATCGTAGGAGATGCGCAGCTTCTTGGCCAGATCGGATGCGCCCACGGCAGCTTCAGCACCCACAGCGAGGACTACGAGGTCCGCGTCCACTTCGACCTGTTCACCCATGAGGGTGTCGGCGCCGCGGACAACGAGTTTGTCGCCCTTGGGGTAGATCATGGACACGCGACCACGGATGTAGCGTGCTTCGTATTCTTCCTGCGCCCTGCGGGTGAATTCATCGAACATCTTACCCGGGGAACGGATATCCATGTAGAATACGTAGGACTGTGAATCCGGGCAGTGGTCCTTGGTCAGGATGGCCTGCTTTGCAGTGTACATGCAGCAGAAACCGGAGCAGTAGGGACGTCCGATGGATTTGTCACGGGAGCCTACGCACTGGATGAAGACCACGTTCTTGGGTTCCTTGCCGTCGGAAGGACGCTTGATGTGACCTTCGGTGGGGCCGGAAGCGGAGAGCATGCGTTCGTACTGCAGGGAGGTGATTACGTCGGGGTATTCACCGCCGCCGTATTCTCCGTATACAGTCCAGTCCACGAGGTCGAAACCGGTGGCCGCAACAACTGCGCCCACTTCTTCAACTACGAATTCATCCACCTGATCGTAAACGATGGCTTCAGAGGGGCAGACCTTGGCGCATACGCCGCATTTATCGCGTTTGATTTTGATGCAGAAGTTGGGATCAATAACCGCTTTCTTGGGGATGGCCTGCGGAAAGGGAATATTGATGGCGGGTGCTTTACCCAGATCTTCGTCAAAGGGGTTGTCAGCTTTTTTGCTGGGGCATTTTTCCATGCAGATTCCGCAACCGGTGCATTTGTCCCAGTCAACATAAGTGGCTTTTCTTTTAACTTTAACAGAGAAGTTACCCACATAACCGTTTACTTCCTCAATTTCCGAGCAGGCGTAAAGGGTGATGTTTGGGTGCTGGGCAACGTCAACCATGCGGGGGCCGAGGATACAACTGGAGCAGTCCACAGTGGGGAAAGTCTTATCCAGTTTAGCCATCTTACCGCCGATGGAGGATGTTTTTTCAACAAGGATAACATCGAGGCCGCCGTCCGCGCAGTCAAGCGCAGCCTGAATACCGGCAACACCGCCGCCCACAATCATAACCCTTTTGTTCATGTCAAAGAATTTGGCATTGAGGGGTTTGTTGTTGAGCAGTTTAGCCGCTGCCATGCGGACAAGGTCAACGGATTTATTGGTGTTGGCTTCGCGGTCCCGACCGATCCAGGAAACGTGTTCGCGAATGTTGGCCATCTCGAAAAGGTAGCGGTTAAGGCCCGCTCTTTCGAGGGTTTTGCGGAAGGTGGGTTCGTGCATTCTGGGTGTGCAGGATGCCACGACCACGCCGTCGAGTTTGTGTTCCTTGATTGCTTCTATGATCTCGTCCTGTCCGGGTTCGGAGCAGGCGTACATTGTATCTGTTGCGAAAACAACACCGGGGAATTCCCGTGCGGCTGCGGCAACGGCAGCGGTGTCCACGGTACCTTCGATGTTTGTCCCGCAATGGCAGACAAAGACTCCTATTTTCATTTAAGTCTTCTCCTTAGCAGGGTTTCCGCTATTTTTTCTCTTCTTTGCCGATGGCGGCAAGAGCTTTACGGGGGCTCACGCAGAGCTTGTCCATTCCCATTTCTTTTTCACTCATGCCGAGGGCGATACCCATGAGCTGGGTGTAGTAGAAGATGGGCAGGTCGTGCCTGGCACCTGTGGCGGAGTTGACCTGAGACTGGCGCAGGTCAAGGTTCATCTGGCACAGGGGGCAGGCGGTAACCAGTGCGTCAACACCGAGATCGTCTGCCACGTCAAGCAGCTTTCCGGACAGGTTCATGACCACATCCTTGCGGGGAATACCGAAGGAGGCACCGCAGCACTCTACCTTTAAAGGAAAGGGCAGTACGGTGGCACCCATGGCTTTCATGATGTTGTCCATGGCCATGGGGTGTTCGGGGTCATCGAAGTTCATCACTTCCGGGGGACGGTTCATGATGCAGCCGTAGTAGGCGGCAACTTTCAGCCCTTTGAGCGGTTTGATGGTGCTTTTCTTCAGCGCGTCAAGACCTAAGTCTTCCACGATGATCTGGAGCACGGATTTGGTCGCAACCCCGCCGTTGTAGGGATTGTCCAGCAGTTTGTTGACCTTGTCGCGCATCTCGTCTTTTTCCATACGATGTTCTGCGGTCTTGAGGTTGGTCAGACAGCTGGGGCAGGGGGTGATTGCGGTGTCCATGTTCATCTTCTCCACCAACTGCAGGTTGCGGGCGGAGAGTGCACTGGAAAGGGTGTGGTCCACGGTGTGAGCCGGGGTGGAACCGCAGCAGCTCCAGTCCGGGATGTCTGTCAGCCGGATGCCCAGCTTATCACAGACAGCCCGGGTGGACATGTCATATTCCATGGATGTTCCTGATCCGGAGCATCCGGGATAGTAGGCGTATGTTAAGGAATCACTCATTTGCGGGACTCCTCTTCGAATCTCTTGAAGATTTTTTTGATTTCATCCTTGCCCTGAATTTCGTGGGGTTTGAAATGCATTTTGCCTTTGGGCAGCACTTTCGGTCCCAGATCAAGGTCGGTCCAGAAACGTCCTGTTTTGGCTACATAAGCCGCAAGCAGGCCCACTTCGAACACTCTTCCGTTGTTTTCAACGGAATCGAGGAAGCTGTCCCAGAATTTTTTGACCGTGGGTACGGAAGCGTATCCTTCCCTGCGGGCCATGTGGCGCAGCACATCCATGATGTGGGCCACGTCGATGTTGTTGGGGCACCTTGTGGTGCAGGATTCACAGGTTGCGCAAAGCCAGATGGATTTGCACTTGAGCACGGTATCCTTTTGCCCTGCCTGAACGAGACGCATGATTCTGCTTACAGGGATGTCGTACGCGAATGTGTACGGGCACCCGGCGGTACAGTTACCGCACTGGTAGCAAAGGGACATGTCCTGTCCGCTTTCTTTTTCTACCTGCTTTACAAAATCGGCATCGTAAGTCTTGGTAATGTTAACTATTCCCATAAATGAGTAGCCGCCTTCCGCTTTAAAAGTCCGGTGGAGCAGACCTTTAGTTTCCGTAGATTGGCTTAAAGATTATTGACAGAGTATGGATTCTTAAGAGGCCGTATTCTGCCAGAACTTCTAGGTATACTGCAAGTGGTAATAACGTGTTTCAACGCTGTTTCTTTATCTTAAAGTTACTTTGTGGATAATTTAAAAATCAGGCAACTAAAATTTCGCTTAATCTCCTTAAGTCTTTTTGAAAAAAGACGATAGATAATCTGTTTGCCTATTACGTTGCCTGAGTGTGGTGACAATGAGATTTAAAATATAATGGTTGGGCTTGTTTTTTATGTTTTTTTTATTGAGACAAGTTTTGAGGTGGTTTATAACTGAGTTGGTTTAAAACCAAATGTTGTGTTCTTGTTACTGTTGGTTGTCAGAATGTTAAATTGTACTTCACTTCTATATTAAAAAAAGGTATTCAAATAGGAGTACATATATATAGTTCGAGACCGAATCTGAGAGTGGGACGGCCATAATGTATACGGAAGTGGTGTCTGGGGTTGTTTGGTGATAGGGACTGTCAAAACAATGGGGTAATTATGATGGGAAGAGGTTTTGCCGTGCGAATAGGGGTGTTTGTTGCGGTCATTGTTGTTTACAGCTGTGCGCTGGCCGGATACGGGATAACCGATTCGGCTGTATACGTGGGGTCTGAGGCATGCGAAGAATGTCACGAAGTGGAATACCGCAACTATAAAAAATTTTCCAAAAAAGCCCATTCCGCTAAAAGCGTGAAGATAATGGCTTCAGATCTCGATGCCGATGAACTGAAGGAATGTTTTGTCTGTCATGCTACCGGATATGGGAAGCCCGGCGGTTTTACTTCTTTTGAAGAGACCCCCCACCTTGCCGATGCCGGTTGTGAAGTCTGTCATGGTCCCGGTTCCCTGCATGTGGAAGACGGTGATCCTGAATTGATCAAACTCAAAATGACCATCGAAGAATGCGAAGTCTGCCACAATGCGGAAAGGGTCAATAACTTTAACTACAAGCCGCTGATTTTCGGCGGTGCGCACTAGGGAGGCGGGTATGAATTTTATCAAGACTTCCCTCGGCAACAAAGTTATGGTCCTGACCTCTTTGCTTACGGCCACTGCTTTTATTATCCTCTTCCTTGCCAACTCTTTCTGGCAGCAGAATACCATGATGGAAGAGATTGAAAGTAATGCCTATAAAACTGCGGACATGCTGCAGTTGGCCATCCGTGAGCCCATGGCAAAGGGTGATAACCGTGCAACAACTGAAAAATTCGCTACTGTTTCCAAAAAATATAAAGATGTTGAGATTTACCTGACCAACTTTAAGGGCAACATCACCTACTCCACTAATACCGGTGATATCCGTTCCGACATCAAAGATAAAATTCGTGATAAGGATATAAATTCCATTATTGCGAACAGCCTTAAGAATCCCCTTAAAGACGGACTTCTTTCCGAAATTAACGGCAGGGAAGTTTTTGTTGAGGTGGAGACAATCAAAAACGAAAAAGGCTGCTACCACTGCCATGGCAGAAGACAGCCGGTTCTCGGTTCACTGGTCATGGTGCAGGATGTTTCGCATCAGTTCGCAACTTTCCATGCCTCCCAGTTTAAAGGGGCGGCACTTTCTTTTTGCGGATTCATTTCCCTGCTCGCAGCTCTCCTGTTCTTCATGCGCAGGTCTATTGTGAACCGCATCCAGATTATCTCCGGTGCGACCAGTGATTTCGCACAGGGTGACCTTGATGCGAAGTTTGATGTGGACAGCTGTGACGAGCTTGGTCTGCTTGGGGATAACCTCGGTGAAATGGCCCGGCAGATCAAGGATCAGCTGGTTTACAACCGTGGTGTGCTCAGCGGCATTAATGTACCTATGTTCGTGACTGACGGCGAGGACAGGTTTGACTTCATCAATGGTCGTTTGCTCGAAATCCTCGGCAAGACTGAGTCTGATGTGCTCGGCAAGCCTGTGGGAGATATTTTCCGCAGTGAAGGCAAGTCCATAACATCCGGAGCAAAGCCCAGAGGGTTGCTAAGATATGAAAGGGAAGACGGGGTGGAATTCCCGTTGCGTTATCAGGTTTCACCTTTGCTTAATGCCGAAAATGAGACTGTCGGAGCCATCGCGGTGACAATTGATCTCACTGAAGAGGAGGCCAATCGTAAGCATATTGAGCAGCAGCAGGAAGCTCTGCTTGAAGTTGCGAACGAGGTGACTGAAGTGGCAAGGAATCTGCTTTCCTACACCACAGAGCTCTCGCAGCAGATGAATGAGCTTACTTCAGGTGTTGATACCACTGCCATGCAGACCGGACAGGTCGCCACCGCCATGGAAGAAATGAACGCCACAGTGCTTGAGGTTGCCCAGAATACCAGCGAAACCGCCGAAGCTTCCGACAGGGCCAATTCCGTTGCCCGTGACGGTGGACAGGTGGTCAGCAACACTGTTTCAGAAATTCATATTGTTACCGAAACCACGGAAAAGCTTTCCGGTATGCTGGCCGACCTTTCGGAGCGGGCCATTAATATCGGCGAGGTCATGTCCGTGATTAACGATATTGCCGACCAGACCAACCTGCTGGCACTCAACGCAGCTATCGAAGCAGCCCGTGCCGGTGAGGCCGGACGCGGTTTCGCAGTCGTTGCCGACGAAGTCCGCAAGCTGGCAGAAAAAACCATGGGTGCTACCAACGAAGTTGAAAGTGCCATCTCCCTCATTCAGCAGTCCACCAATCAGGTGGTGTCCGAGATGGGCGGCGTACAGGGCAGAGTTGAAAACTCCGTGCAGATGGCCGAAGGAGCAGGCGGTGTTCTTGATCAGATCGTAAACGAAAGTGAAACCATTGCCGATATGGTCCGGGCTATTGCAACAGCTGCCGAGCAGCAGACTGCCACCAGTGACGAGATCAACAACAGCGTCACCGAAATCAACAGTCTTTCGCAGGCCTTGTCCGAAGGTATTCAGAATGCCAACTCCAATATTCAGGAAGTGGCGGAAATGGCTGAAAAACTGAGTCAGCTGGTCGAACGATTCAAGTAAGATTATCGTAAATAAATTAAACGGCCCCCTTCCGCTTTTGCGTAAGGGGGCCGTTTTTGTTTGCCTCCGGCGGCTGGGGAAGGGGRACTTTTGGGAAAAGTTCCCCTTCCCCAGACCCCATCCCCTCAAAACTTTTTAGTAAGCTTCGCAGACAGTTTGGTTAGGCAGCTTTCAAATAGAAAAACGCAATATCAATCAAGATATTGCGTTCATATTTTTAAAGCTGTTTTGCCGCTCTATATGCGAAGCTTACTAAAAAGTTTTGGGATTCTTAAACCCTTTTTTCAAAAGGGTTTAAGGCCCCCGGCAGGGTCGCCGAAGGCTGCCTTTAACGCCAGCCTTTGCCGGAGTTGCTGAAAATTTCAGTGATGCGGATATTTTTTACGGGTTTGAATTTGTTGGCCCGTGCTTCCTGCGGGTTTTTTCCGGTGCTTTCGTAGATGGTCTCAATGTATTTGAGCAAGCCGACCATGCCTTTGGACTTGGCACTGGTTCTTTTTACTTTGCAGGATATAGTGTCGGGTGAAATGGCGTGATAGCGGGCAAGATAGCTGCCGTCCTTTTGCGGGAGAATCTCCATGCGGCTGAATCCTTTGATGTGGCTTTTGTTCAGCTTGACCACCCAGCCGATGGCGAAATTTTTAAATTTAGCAAGTTCCTGCGGTGTTCCGGGCTGTGAGGCGGATGCCGTTGCGCAGAGCAGCAGGCAGATAAAAAGTGATGTCAAAAGCTTGCGGGCAAGTTTCATCAGGTACTCCAAATTAAGAAAAGGGTGGAAGGAATTATCCTTCCACCCTTTTTTATTGTCGAGACTTCTAGTCTTCTACGTCGATTTCAACGCGGCGGTTAAGCTTGCGTCCTTCTTTGGTCTTGTTGTCATACTTGGGGTTCAGTTCGCCGTAGCCTTTTACCTGCAACCGTTCAGGAGCAACACCGTTTGCTGCCAGCCAGTCGGCAACGGCCCTGGCTCTGCGCTCGGAGAGGCCCTGGTTGTATGCTTCGGAGCCGGAGGAGTCAGTGTGTCCGCCAACCAGAACCTTGAGGTTGGGGAATTCGTCGAGCAGTGCAGCTGCTTCGGTCAGTGCGGGAACCATTTCATCAGTGATCTGGTATTTGTCGAAACCGAAGTTGAAGTTGCGGAAAACGATTTTTTCCTGAACCGGAACTACCGGGGTGATTACTACTTCTTCAATTACTTCAACGATGAGTTCTTCTTCCTGAGTGTAGAATACGTCCTGCGCGAATTTATCGAGAACAGCTTTGTCTGCGAGGGCGGTGGCGTCAACATAAACACCACAGGGGGTTAGGCTGGCCATGCGCTTCAGGTTGGACTTGCCTTTCGCGGTGTCGGCAACGCTGATGACGTGCAGGCAGAAACGGTCACCGTATTTTTTAGCCATGTCGGAAACAACACGGATGGGGCTGCGTCCGCTGTTGGACAGACCGTCGGAAACAAAGATTACCGCGAATTTGCCCTGCCAGTTCTGGACTGCATTATCAAGATCTTCAAAGCCTTCGCCCATGGGGGTGGACTGGAAGAAAGGCAGGTCGCTGGGTACGGAAGCGAGTCCTTTAGCCATGGCTGATCTGCTGAAAATTGATTTGGGAGCGTAGGTCGCAAAGTCGGGCATGGCGTAAAGAGCAGAGTCGTAACCCAGCTCGGGAACAACGTTGTTCAGTCTTTTCAAGGCGTTGAGTCCGGCAATGATTTTAGGGTTGCCGGTGGAGCCGTAAGACTGGGACATGGACGGAGAGGTGTCTACGAAATATGCGAAGGCATCAACTTTGGGTTTGAGTACAATTCTGGATTCCGCAAAGGCCATAGAGCCGAAGGCCAGAAGAGCGACTAAGGCAACTGTCAGGGTTAAAACAACTTTTCTGCTATGCATTATGAAAGTCCTCCGGTAATTGGGTTGACGGTTGTTGGTAGCAATTTTTACTCAATTAAAATTAAGGTATTGGCAGACCTTAATCAATAGTTTTGTATTATTTTTCCATGTCTTTTCAGTTTTCCGTGCCGGCAAAGTGTTTTTCAAGCATGATTTTCAGGATGGTTCGGTCCGTGTCAATCATGCCCTGCGTGCTGAGGGTGCCGATGTTCTGCATGGTCTGCTCGGGGGACGCGCCGATAATGCCGTCTGTGGAATGGACGTTTACACCGTGGATGGCGAACAGCGCGGCCTGCACAGCTGTTCCTGCGGCAGTGGCCAGCTTGAGTGCGCAGCCGCATTTAGCTCCGTCGCAGATGATCCCGGCAAGGTCCTCGGTGAGGTTGGTGATGGCCCCGGACATCTGGGCCGGGGTGCCGCCCATGAGATAGGTTATTCCGGCGGTTGCTCCGGCTCCGGCTGCAACAGAACATCCGCATACAGCGGATAGCCGCCCGGTCTGCGCCTTCACGTAGGCGGTGACAAGGTGGCTCAGGGCAATGGCTTCGAGCATGGTTTTTTCAGAGCAGTCTACATATTCGCTGACAGCATGGATAGGCAGAATGGCAGTCAAGCCATGGTTACCGGACCCCCCGGAACTCATGGCCGGAAGTTTGATGCCGCCCATGCGGGCATCTGAAGCTGCCGAAGTGACAATGCGTGCGGCCAGAATCATGTCCCGGCTGAGAATTTTCATGCGGGCCAGTTTTTCAAGAGTGGCCCCCACGGCCAGCCCGGAGCCGTGCTTCAGGCCGTGGTCGGCAAGGCGCATGTTGTAGGTAATGCCTTCCTGAAGGAATGCGAAGTCTTCTTCATCCAGTTCGCTGAGCATGTCCACAAGTTCGGAAAGGGAGAGGGTTTTTATATAGTCCTCAAGTCTGGACATGTCTGTTTTCTGGGCCTGCTGGGTTTTAACCAGCGCAGAATCTTTGACCGGTTTACCGTCAAGGGTCAGGGAAATGATATTGTCGTGTACGCCTTCAATGATTGTTTCCACACTGCTTTTGCCGTAGCTGAGCAGTGCCCGTACATAGATGCCGTGTCTGTTTTCGAGCAGGTTTACAGTTACGGGGTTGCTCTCTTTGTATTTGCAGGCTTCTTTGGTTGAGGTCTCGTTGAGCGGTTCAAGAACTTCCAGCCCCAATGCGGGATCACCGTAAAGCGCACCAAGGGCAGCTGCTGTATCGAGGCCGTTCAGCCCGCCTGTTCCGGGGATGATAACTGCCAGCCCGTTTTTATATATATTGGGATCAACCCAGACTTCGATTTTATCCGGCTGTTTTTCGGGCATGACCGAGGCTGCAGCAGCAGTGGCAAGGGCAATGGCTACCGGCTCGGTGCAGCCCAGTGCCGGAGATACTTCGAGATGCAGGATTTCTTTTACAGAATATGTCATGGCCGTCCTTGTCTTTAGAGTGTTGAAAAGAAGATGGATTTCTGTGTATGGCTGAATTTAAATAACGATTGTAAACAAAGTCTAGAAAAAATCATAATATAAATGATGTGTAAATAAATATAACATGAAGAAAATATGAAGCAAGACTAAAAAGAAGGGGCGTAATATTAAATGGCAGTGCGGGATGTGTGCTGAATGTGAAAATGGCGTTCTTTTTGTTGTTTGTAACAAAGGTTCTTTATTTCTGAAGTTGGTTTTATTGTGAAAAAGTTTAATTGAATATGAAGTAATGTTGAAATAAAATTTTTACTTGATTATTGCCGTAAATCGGTTCTTTTTACTCAATTGTAGTTGAAAAGTGTCAGAAAAATAAGTAACATCCGGCAACTTATATTGTGTGATAGTATTAATAGATGTTCATATCTGTTTAAAATAGCTGGAGAACTGATATATGTATATTGTGACTGGCGGCGCCGGATTTATCGGCAGTGCCATGGTCTGGAAACTGAACCAGATGGGAATTGACGATATTCTTATTGTCGATAACCTTGCCAAGACTGATAAATGGAAGAATCTGGTTAATCTTCGTTATGAGGATTATGTCCATAGGAATCAGTTCTACAAGCTTATCCTCGAAGGGGATGATCCCTTTGAAACCGATGCCGTAATCCACATGGGTGCCTGTTCCTCCACTACGGAGCAGGATGCTGATTTCCTTATGGAAAACAACTACCGCTACACCCAGATGCTCTGCCGTTTCTGCCTTAATCATGATGTGCGTTTCATCAATGCTTCAAGTGCCGCCACCTACGGTGACGGCCGCTTCGGCTTTGATGACGGTCATGAGGGCATTGACCGGTTGCAGCCCATGAACATGTACGGCTATTCCAAGCAGCTTTTCGACCTCTGGGCCAAGCGCGGCGGTGTGTTGGATAAGCTGGTCAGCCTTAAATTTTTCAATGTATTCGGACCTAACGAATACCATAAAGACGACATGAAGAGCGTTATCTGCAAGGCTTTTCACCAGATCGGTGAAACCGGGGAGATGAAGCTGTTCAAGTCCTACAAGCCGGAATACCCCCACGGCGGACAGAAACGTGACTTTGTTTACATCAAGGATTGCGTGGACGTGATGTGGTGGTTCCTGCAGAACCCGGACGCAAACGGTATCTTCAACATCGGCACCGGGCAGGCCCGTGAATGGAACGAACTTGCAAAGTCCGTTTTCGCTGCCATGGGCGTGGACCCGAATATCAGCTACATTGAGATGCCGGAAACCATCCGCGATAAATACCAGTATTTTACCCAGGCCAATATGGATAAGCTGGTGGCCGCCGGATACGATAAGCCGTTTACTTCCCTTGAAGATGCGGCCAAGGATTATGTGCAGAATTATCTGGCTCAGGAAGATCCTTACCTAAAGAACTAAAGGGCAGGTTGTTTTGAAATCAAGGTTCGCCATATTTGTAGTTTTACTTCTCCTCTGTCTGCCGTGCATGGCTTTTGCGCAGCAGCAGATGACTGTGCCCATGACCGACAGTACTGGCGCGGAGCAGAAGGGTGAGCAGTGGAAGTTCGCCGCGGATAAGCTCGTTGTGGAAAGCGACAGCGAGTATCTTCAGGCTTACGGCGATGTTACCCTGCGCAGTGGCGACAACTACATCAAAGCTGATTTTGCCCGTTTTTATCAGGCCACCAAATGGATTTACCTGCGCGGTAATGTGAAAGCGCAGATCAAGGGCGACTTTTACGATGCGGCTGAAGCTGAATTCGATCTCAACAACATGGTCGGATGGCTGAAAAAGGGCCGCGTTTTTGTTGCCAAGCCCCATATATATTTTGAAAGTGAGTTCATTGAGAAGCACAACGGAGCCACCTACAGCTTTAAAGATGTAAAGGTGACTGCCTGTGAGGGGGAAAATCCCCTCTGGTCCTTTGAGTCCGGAGAGGGGGACATTACCATCAACGGTTATGCAAGGCTCTGGCACTCCAAGTTCAACGTGAAAGGCGTTCCGGTTGCATACACTCCGTACATGGAACTTCCGGTGCAGCGTGAGCGTCAGTCAGGTGTGCTCAATCCTGAGATCGGTAACTCAAATCGTCTCGGCAACAGGATTAATCTGCCGTTCTACTGGGCCATCAATGACGAGATGGACATGACTTTTTACCCGGAATACCTGAGCAAGCGCGGTTTCAGGCCCGGTGTGGAATTTCGCCATTCCGAGGATGTGAACAGTAAAGGTTCATGGCGTGCCGACTGGTTGTACGACAGTAAAAGTTACTCCGATCCTGCTGATGCCAGCTACTCCTTCAGCGACACAATGAGTCGTCCAAACCAGAACCGCTGGTGGATCAGGTCCAAGTATGACGGCTATCTCGGTAATCCCGACTGGCAGACAATCTTTGATATGGACCTTGTTTCTGACCAGGATTACCTGCGTGAATTTCGTTCCGGCTCCAACGGCTATGAGGCAACCCGCAATGATTTTCTTGAAGAGTTTGGTCGTGATATTGCCACTGCGGACTCCAATGAAAGAACCAGTACTGCGCTTTTAGCCAGAAGCTGGGATAAATATTCCGTTTCAGCCTTTGCGCAGTATACGGAAAATCTGCTTTACCGCAATGGCAACAATCCCTCCACTCAGGACCCGACTCTGCAGACAATGCCGCAGCTTTCAGCCTTCGCATTCAAGGATAATTTTTTCGGGACCCCCATTGAGTGGGAAGGTGAATTTCAGGGCAGCTACTTCTGGCGTGAATACGGCATGACCGGTGGGCGTTTTGATATTAAACCCCAGTTCAGCATGCCTGTGCGTGCAGGTGGGATCACTTTCATCCCCCGCGCCGGAATCAGGGCTACCAATTACCTTGTAAGTTCTTTTCAGAATGCAAGTGCCGAAGTCAGCCGTGATTCAAGTCAGACCCGTATCCTTGCCGATGCCGGAGTGAGCGCAGTTACTGATTTTTACCGTGTTTTTGATCTGGAATCAGCACCTGTTGTCAGTAAGGAAAATGTGGGGCAGTCCGGGTGGACCCGCATGAAACATAATGTCATCCCCCGCCTTGAATATTCATGGGTGCAGGATGATTCCGCAAGTCAGGCCAAGCTGCCTTATTTTGATTCCCGTGACCGTATTTCCGAGCAGAACGATGTTGTCTTCTCACTGACCAACGTGTTTGACCGTAACCGGGCCACCGTGGCTTTGGGTGAGGACGGCAATCCGGTGTTGGAAAATGACTACCTTGAATTTCTGCGTGTCCGACTTGAACAGGGCTACGACATTGATGAGGAAAACCGCTCCATTGAGCTTAGCGAATACGAACGCCGTCCGTTCTCGGATTTCATGGCTGAGATCATAGTCACCCCGTACAACTTTGTGAACCTGACTTCCCGTACATGGCTTTCGCCTTATATCGGAGATATCACTGAGCATGAAAATATCCTCAGGCTCTTTTATGATGAATATGCGGAATTTTCACTCGGCTATGACTACCTGCGCAAGATCGACGAGTACAAACGTCAGCAGGATAGCGACATGCAGATTGTCAGCTACGGCATGAAAGCCAAGCTGCCCTGGAACTTTCAGGTGGGCGGTAAGTTCCGGGCCGACCTCAATTCTGACCGCGACCTCGAAAAGACTGCTTCCGTGGGCTGGAACCATCAGTGTTTCTTCATGGAATTCGTTGCTTCCAAAACCACAGTCGATGAACGTTACAGCGTAAACTTCAACTTAATTGATATGAGTATGTTTTAAGTGAGCAGCACTTAAAACAATTAAAGATATTCTTTCACGGCCCCCTGTCTCGGTAGACGGGGGGCCGTGCTTATTGTAAGTTTGTAGAGCAAGTACAAAAAACGATTACATTAAATAAATACAGATTAGATATATCCATATGAGCACTCCCGAAATTCATGTTCTCCCGGCATCTTTGCGCAACCAGATTGCCGCCGGTGAGGTGGTGGAACGTCCTTCAAGCGTAGTTAAGGAACTGGTTGAAAATTCCATAGACGCAGGCAGCACACAGGTCGATGTGGCTGTGGACCGCGGCGGACAGGGGATTATTTCGGTCAAGGATAACGGGCACGGTGTTGCTGCGGATGAATTGAAACTGGCCGTAACCCGTCATGCCACCAGTAAGATTTCCAATGTGGATGACCTCTCCGCCATCACAAGTTTCGGGTTCCGGGGTGAGGCTTTGCCCAGTATCGCTTCGGTTTCCCGGTTCAAGATGAGTTCCTGCCGCAAGGATGCGGATGAGGGCTGGTTTATCCATGTGGAAGGTGGGGATGTGGTCGAGGAAGGCCCGGCGGCCATTCCCGGTGGAACTTCCGTTGAAGTGCGTGATCTTTTCTTTAATG
This sequence comes from Desulfovibrio sp. JC010, assembly GCF_010470675.1. NCBI lineage: Bacteria > Pseudomonadati > Thermodesulfobacteriota > Desulfovibrionia > Desulfovibrionales > Desulfovibrionaceae > Desulfovibrio > Desulfovibrio sp. JC010. The sequence goes on along the minus strand of NZ_VOIQ01000006.1, from coordinate 53,731 downwards.
TCCCGGCCCGGCTGAAATTTCTGAAAACCGAGTCCACCGAGGCCCGGCGTTGCAATCAGGTTATGTTCAAGATAGCCCTTGCCAATGTGGATGCCGGATTTTCTTTTACTTCCAATGGGCGCGAACAGTTTCGGCTACCTGCGGGACAGTCTTTGCCCGAACGTCTGGCTGTTTTCTGGCCGCGCAATATCTGCGAATCCCTGCTTGAATTTTCCCATGAAGCCGGGGAAATGAAGGTGCACGGCTGCGCGGGAATTCCCGGTCTGGCCCAAGGGCGCGGGGACCGCATTGTCATGTTCGTCAACGGCCGTCCGGTGCAGGATAAACTTCTGCTCAGTGCCGTTCGCGGTGCATACAAGGGCAGGCTGATTTCCCGCGAGTATCCGCAGGCGGTGCTTTTTCTGGAGTTGCCCCCGGAACTGGTGGACGTGAACGTGCACCCGGCCAAGCTGGAAGTGCGCTTTCAAGACGAAAGGGCGGTCTTCGGCATCATCCGTAACGGTATCGGGCAGGCCTTGTCCCGCTATGAGCTGGGCATTGTGGAGGGTGAGAGTTCTTTTGACGGGCAGCCTGAAATCCCGGTCCGCCCGGCTGCACAGGAAAAGAAGTTATCGGAAAGTGTCTCCCTGCCCATTGAGCCTGCTGCAAAATTTTCCAGCTGGAACGAGTTTAAGAATACGGATTTCACGGCTCTTGATGATGAGCCGGAAGTCCGCTCTACTGCCTGTGCCTCTGATTTTACGGAACCTGCCGGTTTCAGCCCGTCACCGACCGCAGAACAACGCAGTGAGTCGGACATGGTTCATGAGCGGCCCATGGATTACCGCGCGGAAGATGTGCGCATTCCTGATCCTAAGCCGCAACAGCTGCCGACTTCCGCAACCGGTCCTATTTATGTTCCCGGCTCACGCATTGAATATCTGGGTCAGGTGGCCGACACCTATCTGGTGCTCAAGTTGCCCAACGGTTCGCTCGGTCTGCTGGACCAGCATGCGGCCCATGAGCGGGTTATCTACGAGAATATGCGCAGCCTGCGCACTCGTGGCGAGTCCCGTCCGCTTGCCTTGCCCATTGATCTGGTGCTGCACCCCAGCGAGGTGCAGCGGGTGCAGGAAATGTGGGAGGATCTGCAGGCTGCCGGGTTCATGCTGGAGCTGGAATCCGGGCAGGCTCTTTCCATGCGCGGTATTCCTCCGGGCCTTGAAACCGGGGAGGCAAGGGAGTACTTAAAGGCTGCCGTGGACGGACAGGCCAAGACCCTCGAAGACCTCTGGATCATGCTTTCCTGCAAATCAGCCATTAAGGCCAATCTGGCTTTGGCGGTGGATGAGGCTCTCTCGCTGCTTGAAGCATGGGTCAAATGCCCGCAACGTGAGTATTGCCCCCACGGTCGCCCGGTGCTGGTCAGCTGGTCCGCGCTGGAAATGGAAAAACTTTTCAAACGCAAATAGCCAGTCTCAATCTCAACCGGAGTCTCCAATGACTATCGAATATAATGCACTTGAAGTTGAAGTTGATTTAAATGCCATCCGCCATAACTACCGGCTGCTCTGCGAGAAGGGCAGTAAAGTTTATGGCGTGGTCAAGGCTGATGCTTACGGACATGGTTTGGTCGAAGTTGCCCGCGCCCTTGAGGAAGAGGGAGCGGATACTTTTGCCGTGGGCACTGTGGGCGAAGGGATGCAGCTGCGCAAATCAGGCTGCAGCAAACGGATTCTTTCCCTGCTTGGTCCCCTTAACGAGGAAGATTGCTTTAATGCCGCACAGAACGGAATAATTCCTTTTATCGGCGAATTTGAACAATTGGAAATGCTGTCCGGGGTTGTTTCCGCACAGGGGCGCAAGGTCGATATCAGCCTGAAGTTTGATACCGGCATGTCCCGGCTGGGTTTCAGTGTCCGTGAGTTGGACAAGCTCATTGACTGGCTGAAGGCCAACCCGGAAGTGCGTCCGGTGCTGGCCAGTTCACACCTTGCCACTTCTGATGATCCGGCTTACGAAGGGTATATGTCCGCACAGGCGGAGACCTTCTCGAATATTCTGCAGCGTCTTGCCAATGCGGGGTATGAGCTGGAAGCTTCTCTCGCCAACTCAGCCGGAATTCTGGTTCACGATCAGGTGCATTATTCAGCCCAGCGCGGTGGAATCGCCCTTTACGGCTCCAATCCGCTGGCGGGGACCAAGTGGAGTGAGTCCGGTGCGGAACTTAAGCCCGCCATGCAGGTGCGTACAAAAGTTGCGGCTGTGCGGGAATTGAAAAAAGGACAGGCCATCAGCTATGGCTGTACCTATACAGCGGAGAGGGATATGACCGTGGCAATTGTCTGCGCCGGATATGCAGACGGCTACAGCCGCGGACTTTCCAATGCCGGGCAGGTCTGCATCCACGGGCAGCGGGCCGCGATTCTGGGCCGGGTCTGCATGCAGCTGTGTATTGTAGACGTCAGTCACATCAAGGATGTGAAATTCGGCGATGCCGCCTATCTGCTTGGCGGAGAAGGCGAAGGGCGTATCAGCGCGGAAGAGCTGGCCGGGTGGTGGCAAACCATTACGTATGAAATTTTTTGTCTTCTGGGAATGAATCCGAGGACATACAAAAAATAAAAAACGGGAGATATAACATGTCTTGGAAAGTAGCAGAAAGTCATCCGCTTAAGGATGTTGATCCGGCAGAACTCAGGAGCAAATGGGTGGACGTGGCCATGGATATGGCCCTGATTCCTGAAAACAATATCCGCGTTTACATCGAAGACGGCATCGTCCGCATCGAGGTGAGCGAAGAGCTTTACAACTGCATGGCGGGTATCTAGCTGTGGGGTAAGAGGCGGTCTGCGGGCCGCCTTTTGTTTTTGAAATTAATGATGGAGAATTCCATGAATATGTACAGGTTTGCTCTGGTTTTGCTTTTGTCAGCCTTGTTACTGAGTTTTTGCGTCGGATGCTCGGATAGGAAATCTGACGGGAAGTTCAAGGTCGGGGTGGTGGCGGTTACCAGCGGGGAACTGTTCAGAAAAGGGAATTACATCATTACCGCTGCCCGCTACGGCGCAGACAAGATTAACAAAGACGGCGGACTGGAGCTTGGCGGACAGTCCTACAAGGTTAAGCTGTTTCCTGCGGACAGTAACGGCGAACCTGAAATCGCCGCAAAAGTGACCCGGCGGCTGATTGAGAAGGAAAAGGTCTCTGCCATTGTCGGTGCTGCGTCCAGCAAGGTTGCTCTGGCAGTAGCTGAGGTGTGCGAGGAACATAAGGTTCCTTTCATCACCCCGGTGGCCGGAACCAACAAGCTTACTTCTTTTAAATATTCATTCCGTGTTTCCTACACCAACACCGTGCAGGGCGAGGCTCTGGCCCTTTTTGCAAAAAAGGATCTGGGCCAGAAAGATGTGGGAGTGTTATTTGATTCGGGCAGTCCGTACAGTTCCGAGCTGGGCCGCTTTTTCAAAGAGGACTATATTAAGGGCGGGGGCAGGGTTGTTTCATTTCAAAGCTATGCTGCCGGAGAACGTAAATTTTCCGCTCAGCTGAAGAAGATCGTTGAATCCGGTGCTCAAATCCTTTTCCTGCCCAACAACACCAAGAAGGTTCAATTGCAGGTGGCGCAGGCCCGTAAAATGGGATTTGAAGGAATTCTCATGGGCAGTGATTCATGGGATCCCATTGAATTGCAGCGTAATGAGCTTTTCAAAAACAGCTACTACACTGACCACTGGATTCCGGGACTGCCCATTAAAGGGGCAGCAGAATTTGAAAAGGATTACAAAAAGAAAAACGGGGTCGATCCCAGCGAACTCGAAGCCCTGACCTATGACGCAGTAATGAGCCTTTTCGCCGGAGCAAAAATTGCCGGGACGGATAACCCCGTATCAATTCATGATGCACTGGTGGATATGCCGCCCTTCCACGGGGTGACCGGGACTTTTGCCTACAACAACAACGGCGACCCGGACAAAGATGTGATCATCTCCACTTTTCGTGACGGACATATCGCGGTGCAGGATATTATTGACCTGAAATAGCTTTTGCCAGCTTGATTCCCGCATTGGTGGCCCGGTCGATAATTTCCTGATGCTCGACAATTATACCGCGGTCGAATAAACGCAGCACCGGAAGTTCTTCCACGATTTCATAGCCTAAAGCCTCAAGGGGCATGCGCATGGCCTCAATGGTGAAGCCCATGTTGATCTTTTCTTCCTGCTCGGCAATGGCACCGATTACCGCCTTGCGGCCCTGCCCTGACAATCTGCTGGACCATGCCCGGGGTCGGGTGTCCTCGAAATTGTAATAACAGTACATGCGGTCGATGAAAGCTTTCATCCATGAGGTTACATTATAGTTATGCACCGGGGAGATGAGCACCAGCCCTTTTGCTTCTTCGACTTGAGGATAAAGGTCGGTCATGTCGTCTTCAAACCGTTTGCAGGCTTTTTCCTTGCGACAGATTTCGCAACCCACGCAGGGGTCATATTTTAAATCCCGCAGATGGACTCCGGTCGTAGCACAGCCCTGTCCTGAAGCTCCGGCCAGAATTGTTTCCATCATCTTGTGGGAATTTCCTTTTTTACGCGGACTGCCTTCAATGCCTAAAATCATATTTTGCTCCTGCTGTACTAAGTCTGGGTGATAAGGAGTGAACTTTTACATATCAGGACCCAAAAAGCAAAACAGCCTGCAGGATATCCCGCAGGCTGTTTCGAATCGAGGCATGTACAGGTAGATGTACTTATGGCTTTTAGTCGTCCACTAAAGGACTAGTGATCGCAGGTATTCGCACCGGTCTGGAGGGTGCCTGCGAGGTAGTTGGAAACAACATTTTCAGGTGCTTCAGCAGGGGAACCGACAATGACTTTCACGCCTGCGTCGGTGAACAGGGACTGGGCGCGAGAGCCCATGCCGCCTGCCAGTACCAGCTGTACGCCCTGCTCGGCGATCCATTTGGGAAGTACGCCGGGTTCGTGGGGCGGGGGAGTTTCCATGTTGGTGGCTACGATGCCCTTGGAGGCAACGTCCACATCCACGAGAGCGAACTGTTCGCAGTGGCCGAAATGCATGCAGAGTTTGCCTGCTGCAACGGGAACTGCGATTCTGATCATGCCGTTTTTGCCCTGAAGCTCTTCAGCTTTGGGCATTTCGTTGTTTTCCTGCAGAGTTTCGGTGAGATTCAGCATGGGCTTGATGATAGTGTTCAGTGCCTTTCCGGTGGGGCTTTCATGGTCGGTGCGGATGATGGGGTAACCTTCATCGCCGGAACGGCCCACTTCGGGATCAAGGGGAACACGGCCGAGGAAGTTCACGCCGGTTTCCTTGGCAAGCTCTTCACCGCCGCCGGAATTGAAAATATCATGTACGTTGCCGCAGTCGGGGCAGACGAATCCGCTCATGTTCTCAACAATACCGAGAACCGGGTTGCCGACCTGCTTGCAGAAGTTCACGGAGCGGCGCACATCATCAACAGCCACGCCCTGCGGGGTGGTTACGATAACTGCGTGGGCATCCTGACCGAGGGTCTGCAGTGCGGAAAGGGGTTCGTCACCGGTTCCGGGGGGGCAGTCCACAACGAGGAAATCAAGGTCGTTCCAGGCAACATCCTGTACGAACTGTTTGATCAGGCCGATTTTTACCGGGCCGCGCCAGATAACCGGATCATCTTTGCTGGGCAGCATGAAGCCGAGGGACATGACCCAGAGGTTGCTGGACCAGGAGATGGGCTCGATAACTTCGTGGCCGATATGCGGCTTCTCGTCCTGCAGGCTGAGCAGACGGGGAACACTTGGACCATGCACGTCAACATCAAGCAGACCGACCTGCTTCCCGGCAAGGGAGAGGGCCACTGCGATGTTGGTTGCTACGGTACTTTTACCTACGCCGCCTTTACCGGAAATCACCACGATTTTGTGTTTGATTCTGGAAAGGGCCTTTTTCAGTTTCATATCTTCGGGGCTGCAGCCTTCAGAACAACCGGAAGAAGAACAACCGGAACCGGAGGAAGAGCAGCTTCCGCATGCGTGATCGCTCATATATCAATCTCCTGCCCCTCGTAGAAAAGAGGGGGTTGTCATTATAAAAAAACAGATCTTAGCAATCTGTTACTGTAGACATTTCATGGTAAACTAAGACGTGAACCTGACTTGTCAATGGCCGGGAATGTTCAGTCATGCCCGCAGAGCAAGGGAGAGGAGAAAAGGCATGACTGAACGGGATGTAGAAATTCCTACCAGTGGCCGGGTTTGTCCGCGTCTGCAGCAGCTTCAAGCCTGCCGCCCTTGAAGGCGTCAAGAGCTTCGGCAACAGTGCCGCCGCCGATGAGGTAAATCTTGATGGAACCTTTATCCAGCGCAGTGAAAGCCTTGGGGCCCACATGTCCGGTGATGACCGCAGTGGCACCGGTGGCAGCAACGTTCTGTGCGGACTGAATTCCGGCACCCTGTGCTGCGTTCAGGTTCTGGGTGTTGTCAATGTATTCCTGAGTGTCGGCATCGGTATCGCAGACCAGAAAGCCTTTTGCGCGGCCGAAGCGGGGGTCGATTTCACCGTTAAGGTCGTTGCCCTGACAGCTGATGGCGATTTTCATTTTATTTACTCCTGTGCACTGGGTTCAAGGACGGTTCGCCGGCATGCATAGCATTCTGGGGGGGCCGTCTGGCCCTGAAGCCCCTGTTTCCCTGTCCGCACCTGCCCCTGCCGCGGCAACCGGGCATGACATGGTTTTCCAGACAGTTCTGTTGATAGGCCGAGAGAACATCGTCAATCATTCCGCTTATCCACGGGATGACCTTGGTTCCGGCCTGTTCCAGCTCGTTCATGGTGCAACCGCAGATTGCACCGCATATTAAAAACGTTGCCCCGCAGGCTATAATGGCGGATGTCCTGTCCTTTGGGTCTTTTGAGGGAAGGGATAGGTAACCTGCGGGGCAAATTTTATGGTCTTCCACCCGGAACAATTTCAGATCCGGGGCATTGTCAAATACAGAGGCCAGCCTGTCTTCATAACAGGCCAAACAAAGCAGCTTTGAATTAGTATTGCGTCCTTCGTTTCCTCTCATGGAAAACCATAAGGCATAGTCTGTGCCATGAAAATAAAGGTCAGTTAATTCAAGGTCTTGTGCGAAATGGGGACTGAATGGGGAGCGGTGGTTCGGCTCAAATTTAGCCGAAATTTGTGAGGTTTGGGCTAATTATGCGCCCAGTTCGTCGCAACGGGCAATGGTCCGGCGCAGGGTGTCTTTGGAAATACCCAGTTCGCGGCAAGTGGCCATCTTTTTGCCGTTGTTGCGCTCAAGTGCACGGCGCACGGCCATGCACTTTACTTCCTCCATGGTCATGGGCATGTCATCATGGGGAGTAGATTCTTTGGACTTGGGCTGCAGGTATTCAGGCAGGTGTTCCACCTGAATGAACCCCGAGGGGCAGAGGATAAAAGCGAATTCAAGGATGTTTTCCAGTTCGCGTACATTTCCGGGAAAGGGGTGGCGCATGAGGATGTGCAGGGTGTCCTCAGAGATGCCGTCAATGTCTTTGCCCTGCAGGGCGTTGAGCCTGTTCACAAAGTGGTTGACCAGCAGCGGGATGTCTTCCACGCGCTCATTGAGTGCAGGCAGTTTGAGGGTGACCACATTCAGGCGATAGTAAAGGTCCTGCCTGAATTTACCTTCCTCAACCAGTTCGGCCAGGTTTTTGTTGGTGGCGGCCACAATGCGTACATTGGCCTTCACGCTTTCCACTGCGCCCAGCGGTTCAAAGGTTTTTTCCTGCAGCACGCGCAGCAGCTTGACCTGCAGTTTGGCGGGCATATCCCCGATTTCATCAAGGAAGATGGTTCCGCCCGCAGCCAGTTCAAAGCGTCCGGCTTTGTCCTTGCGGGCATCGGTGAAAGCCCCGGCTTTGTAACCGAATAATTCCGATTCAAGCAGGTTGTCCGGCAAGGCACCGCAGTTTACGGCCACAAAGGGACCGTGCTTGCGTTCGCTCAAATTGTGGATTGCCCGGGCGAAGAGTTCCTTACCTGTGCCTGATTCACCCAGCAGCAGGGCTGTGGCTTCGCTTTTGCTGACCTGCGGCAGGATGGCGAAAATTTTACCCAACTGTGCGCTTTTGCCGATAATATCTTCAAAACGGTATGATTCCTCCACCTCACGGCGGATCATCTGGATGTCGGTCAGGTCGCGGAAGCTTTCCACGCCGCCAATCAAGTGCCCGTCAGCATCAACCAGCGGTGCGGCACTGATGGAGACCGGAACTTTGCGTCCGTCAGCGTGTATGAAAAATATGGATTTGTTGGAGATGCGGCCGCAATCTTTCATGCAGGATCTGAGGGCGCAATCACCATCGCATAGGCTGGAGTGGAAAACGTCCCAGCATTTTGAACCCACGGCTTCCTCCGAAGGAATCCCGGTGATCCGGCTGGCCGCTTCGTTGAAAAAAGTTATGTTCCAGTCCCTATCAACCGTAAAGACCCCGTCTGCCAACGAGTCAAGAACTGCAGAGCAAGGCAGATTACTGGGGAATTTCATTGGAATGCCTCCGGCGGCTCTCCGAGGGTCCTGCGGAGCTGGTTTTGATGCGCTTCGCGCTTTTTATATAAAGATTTTCGCCTCTGGCGGCTTAAACCCTTTTCCAAAAGGGTTTAAGAATCCCAAAACGTTTTAGTAGGCTTTGTTGTCGTTCTCTTCGAAGACCGTTTTAATGCGCTATATGCGAAGCAACCCGAAAAGTTTTGAGGGGATGGGGTCTGGGGAAGGGGAACTTTTCCAAAAGTTCCCCTTCCCCAGCCGTCGGAGACAAAATTATTTCTTAGAATCGCGGGCTTTGCGGAGCCATTCGTACCAGTCTTCGAGTCCTTCGCGGGTGCGGCAGGACAGGGGGAAGAGGTCGATGTCTGCGTTGAGCTTGCGCGCATGCTGCTTGGCTTTTTCGAGATCGAAATCCACGTAGGGCAGCAGGTCGATTTTGTTGAGGATCATGACCGATGAAATGTGGAACATGAGGGGATATTTTTCGGGCTTGTCGTCGCCTTCGGTCACGGTCAGCAGGGTGATTTTGTGGTCTTCACCGACATTGAATTCTGCGGGACATACGAGGTTGCCCACGTTTTCAACGAACAGGATATCGAGTCCTTCGATATCGATTAGGGAAAGGGCTTCCTTTACCTGGCTGGAGTTGAGATGGCAGCCGCCTTCGGTGTTGATCTGAACGGCCTGTGCTCCGGTAGCGGCAACGCGTCGCGCGTCGTTATCGGTCTGGAGGTCGCCTTCGATTACGGCCATCTTGAATTCGCCCTTGAGATCGGCGAGGGTCTTTTCCAGCAGGCTGGTTTTACCGGACCCGGGGGAGCTCATCAGGTTGAGGCAGAGAATGTTTTTTTCTTTGAAAAACTGTTTCAGTTCATCGGCAATTCTGTCATTTGCTTCCAGAATATTGCGTACCACAGGGATTTCACCCATTTCCAACTCCTTAAGTTAATCGTCAATCTCGATGCTTTCGATCTGCAATTCCTTGCCTTGAAGAACTTCATGACCGATTTCCAGACCGCATTCCGGACAGGCCATGTAGAGTTTGTCTTCAGGGATAAATTCGTGTTTGCACCCGCCGCAGCGGACTTTGATGGGGATCTCGTTTACTTCAAGAACAGACCCTTCAAGGGGGGTTCCCATGGTAACCGCTTCCCAGCCGAAAGTGAGTGCATCGGAGACTACTCCCGCAAGCGCACCGTTACCTACCACAACTCTTTTGAGGCTGGCACCGGGTTGCTTTTCCATTTCCTCTTCAATGATTGCAAGTATACTTTGCGCTATTGACATTTCGTGCATGGATTTTGGACTAACTCAAAAAATTATCAGGGGCAAGGTGGATTAGCGCATAAATCTACAAGTTTTGTGGCATGGTTAATAATAGTGGCGCATCAGACAAATGATGGAGTGCTTTCTGTGAGCATTATGATAATGTAAAAAACACACGCTTATACAGCCATGCCTTGCAAGTGGATGAAAGCTTGGGTATGGGGTGTGGGTATTTCAATTAAACATTTTACGCACCGGACAATTTCCGGACTCTGGAGGACATGCAGATGTATGTGGGACTGAAAATGCTCAAGGACTTTGTGACCGTGACCCCTGACACCCTGATCAAGGAAGCGGACAAAATTCTGGAAGACAATCAGTTGTGGATGCTTCTAGTCAAAGAGGGCGAAGACCTCGTGGGCTATGTCACCAAAGAGGATGTCCGTGCGGCTCTGCCTTCCGTGATCAACTCGCTTGATAAGCATGAACTCAGCTATCTTCTCAGTAAACTCACCGTTCGTGAAGTGGTGCGCAAGACCATTACCACTATCCCGCCGGAAACCGAGATTGAAGCCGCAGCTGATCTCATGTTTGAAATGAACCTCTCCGGGCTGGCTGTTGTGGATGAGAATAAAAAGCTCATCGGCTACATCAACCGCAACAAGATGCTGGAACTGCTGGTGGAGGAAATGGGCCTCAAGCAGGGCGGCTCCCGTATTGTTGTGGATGTGGAGGAACGGACCGGAGTGCTCTATGAAGTGGCCGGGATCATTTCCAACATGAAGTACAACATCATCAGCACCGGTCTTTTTCACCACAACAACCGCAGGATGGTGGTTGTGCGTGTTGATACCGATGACGCTTCCCCCATCGTGGCAGCTCTTCAGGAGCGCAGCTACACGGTGGTCGGTCCTGAAGATTTCATGTCCGAGTGGGCTACGAAGTAGTTTCTTTTCAGGTTGGATTTCAAAGCCGGAAACAGGATTGACCTGTTTCCGGCTTTTTTATTTGGATTGAATCTGATTTTAAGGATGCGGTTGTTTTTAAGGCTCAAGCAGGTTATATTAATGGTCTGTATATTCAGTAAAACCAAGGGACGGAGAGCAGTGAAGCGGTTTTCAGGTATTCTTTTTATTAGCTTGTTGATGCTTTGGGGTACGGCGCAGTCCGGGCTGGCAAATGATTGCGGCTTGAGGATTCTCACCGAGATCAGCAGCCCTTCAGTTTTTGAAGATGCGGACGGCAGCCTGAAAGGGTTCGGCATTGAAATTGTTGAAGCTATGAAAAAGGAGATCGGCTGTGAAAGTCCGGTTGAAGTTATGCCTTGGGCACGCGGTTATAAATATGTAAGCAACCATCCTGATGTAATGCTTTTTTCCACCGCACGGACTGAGCAGCGCGAAGAGCTCTTTCACTGGGTCGGTCCAATTGCCTGCTATAAATGGGTTTTTTACGGCCTTAAAGGCGGGGTTAAGGTGAAGAGTCTTGAGGAAGCCAAAAAGGTTAACGGTATCGGGTGCTACCGAAAAGATGCCCGGACTCAATTTCTGCAGGGGCAGGGGTTTTCCAATCTTGAAATCACGGACAGTCAGGATATAAATTTTAAAAAGCTTTTACGTGGTAGAATTGATCTTGTAGTTACTTCAAATATCGGCATAAAATCCATTCTTGAAAAGAACGATGAGTTGCGGGAGAAAACTGTTCCGGTATTTACTTTCCGCAGTGTAAAAATGTATCTGGCTTTTTCGAAATCAACTGACTCCGCAACGATTCGCCGCTGGCAGGAGGCTTACGATGTGCTGCAGAGGCGCGGGGTGATCGGGGATATACAGGATAGATGGATTCAGAGATGCCGCGAGTAGATTGATCCGCCTGTAATTATATGAAATTCAAGTCCTCGGTAACGGATCTGCTTTTCGCTCTTTCTGTTTTTATCGTTTTTGTAGGCTCTTTCGGTACTGCCGCTTCCATCTTTGTGTTCAGGCCGTTTTTAATAAGTGATTCAAGGGTTTCTTTGTCATCGGCAGTTTTCTTTATCACCTGATCCAGCGTGCATTCTTCAATAAACCCTTTGCCTTTCAGGAAATTCAGGAAAACGCAGGCTTCTTCCAGTTTCTCATTTAAACGCAATGCCGAGCGCAGGTGTTCGAGGCAGGCTTTAATTTCGCCCAGTTCAAAATGGACCCGGGCAATATTTAAATGCAGGTTTTCGTCTTCCTGTACCAGATGTTCTGCTTTCAGGTAGTAGTCAAGGGCCTGCTGGAGCATGCCGCTTTTGCGCAGGGATATGCCGAACTCATTGAAGAGGTGTTTGTGCTGCGGTTCAAAGCTGCTGTCCAGACTGATAAGTCTTTTAAAGATATTATCCGCCCGGTCCATCTCCCCGCGGTCAAGATAGGTCAGGCCCAGCCCGAAATTCACGCGCACGTTCATTTCATCAAGACTCATGGCCTTGTTGAATTCGTACTCGGCACTGTAGGTCTCGCCGTTTTCCCGGTGGCTTTCGCCTAAGGAGATGGATTTTTCCAGCTTCTTCAGATTGGGGATGACCTTTTTCACATACAGTTCCGGTTCAGGATGATAGTCGCTCAGGAACATCTCCATCTCCACAGCCACCTGCGGTCCGGTGGGGATGTAGTTGGTATTGATGGCCTGAACTTTCAGGACTCCGTTGTCCTGCTCTTCCGCGTACCAGTATGTGGTCTGTTTAGTCTTTTTCTTGGTCGTTCCCGTTCCGATTACGCCCAGAGTCTGGGCTGAAAATATCCCCTGAATTTTTTCCCGTTTTCTCACTTAAAAACTCCACTCTGCTAGTCAAGAGGGATACAAGCTTACCTTTTGTTCCGGGTATCTGCAAAATAAATTTGTTGCGATTTGGTGACAAAAAAAGGCCGTCTCCGAAGAGACGGCCTTAAAGCCTTGAAAGGCTTGAACTGTCTGGTTAACGCTTTCGGGGTAAGGCTTATAGCCTTATCCCAAGCTGCGAATTAACCGCAGCTTCCAGAGCAGGAACCGCATTCACCGCCGCCGAGCTCAAGCTTGGAATCGATTACGAAACCGGTGTAGCTGAGGTCAACACGGAAAGGGCTGCCCTGTTCGTTAAGGTCTTTATCTAACAGGAAGGTGAAACCTTCTACTTCAAAGTTCTCATCGTTATCTTTTGACTCATCCAGAGCCAATGCCAGCCTGGGGCCAGCTCAGCCACCAGTGGCAAGGTAGATGCGGATGGGGGTCCTGTCTTTATCTGCAAAATAGTTTTCAAGCTGTTTTTGCGCAGCTTCGGTAATTTCAACCATTATTTCCTCCTCATAGGATTTGTCTATTCAAAATAAGTTTTCTATCAGTTTTTGTCAATCGAGTCTGGTTGACCTTGTCTCTTGCATGGGGTAATTAATACAGTTTAGAGAGCGTGTTAGTAATCCGACAAAAGTCTGATAAAATATTTTTTAATGATCGAACATGGGCTAATGTCCGCCCAAGGGAGACCGTAGAATGAAAACCAAGGATATCATTCTCGCAACAGCCAAGGAAATGATTTCAGAGGTGGGTTTCCACAAGGCCACAACTGCCAATCTGGCAAAAATGGCCAATATTTCTGAAGGTACCATTTATCGCCATTTTGAAAGCAAGGAAGATATCCTGCTGCACATTCTGGGTGCCCTTGAGGAACAGTTTTCATACTATATTGAGGCAGTCCGTCAGAAGCTGGATCGTGATGACTGCACTCTTGAAGAGATCATGAATGAGTATTTTACCTTTGTGGAAGCCAATGAAATCGACATGAAAATCATGCTTTCCACCTACGGGTTGCTGGATTCTTCCAAGCGGCTGATGGCTGTGTTCTTGAAGAACCTTGAGCTGATCCTTGAAGACTGCATCAGGCTCGGGATCAAGAAAGGTGTTATTAAAGACGTGGCTGTGGAAGAGAATGCCACAGTGGTTATGACCATTATCTTCGGTCTGACCAGAATGCAGCTTTACTGGCCGGAACGCAGGGATGTCCGTGCCGAGGCAGTTGAATTCTGCCGTCGCAGTATTCTCAATTAGACTGTTTGATAGATATGATTTTTAAAGGCTGCTCTTAACGGGGCAGCCTTTCTTTTTGCCTGCACTCCACCGGGCATAAGATTGTGGGCTGGAGTCATTAACATAAGAAAATCCCCCGTCCGGTATCCGGGCGGGGGATTTTTATGTGCGTGTGTCCGCAGTAGACTATTTGGATTCAGTCTGTGCGGCTGCTTTGCCTGCCTGCTTTGCGAAGTAGGCTTTGGTTTCAGCCACAACAACCGGGGTCAGCATGATCAGACCAATGAGGTTGGGGATCGCCATGAGGCCGTTGAAGGTATCGGAGAGGTTCCATACGAAGCTGAGCTTGGCAATGGCACCGACACCTACGAAGCAGATGAATACGAGACGGAAAGGCAGGATGGCCTTTACACCGAAGAGGTATTCCATGGATTTTTCACCGTAGTAGCACCAGCCGAGGATGGTGGAGTATGCGAAAAGGATCAGGCCGATGGTAACGATATGCGCGCCGCCGGTCATGCCCATGGAGAAAGCAACGGTGGTCAACTCTGCACCGGTGGTGCCGTTGGACCATGCGCCTGTGAGGATCAGAACCAGACCGGTCATGGTGCAGACTACGAGAGTATCGATGAAAGTCTGAGTCATGGAAACCAGAGCCTGGGTAACGGGCTCTTTGGTCTGCGCAGCTGCTGCTGCGATAGGAGCGGAGCCGAGACCGGATTCGTTAGAGAATACGCCGCGGGCAACACCCATGCGGATAGCGAGCATTACGGTAGCACCTGCAAAACCGCCGACTGCGGAAGTGGGGTTGAAAGCCTGCTCGAAAATGAGAGCGAAGGCTGCGGGTACGCCGGAAAGGTTGGTCAGAATGATGTAAGCTGCGCCCGCCATGTAGAAAACGATCATGATGGGAACGAGCATGCCGGTAACTTTACCGATTTTCTTAATGCCGCCGAGGATAACGGCAGCGGTCAGAACCATCAGCAGACCACCGGTGATGTAGGGGGAAACGCCGTAAGTTGCTTCTACTGCATCGGCAACGGAGTTGGACTGAACCATGTTACCGATACCGAAAGCGGCGATGGAAGCGAAGATTGCGAAGAGGGTTCCCAGCCAGGGCATATTCAGGCCCTTGGAGATGTAGTACATGGGACCACCGCTCATTTCGCCGTTCTCATCAACTTCTCTGTATTTAACAGCCAGAACCGCTTCCGCGTATTTGGTTGCCATGCCTACGAGACCGGTAATCCACATCCAGAAAAGTGCACCGGGGCCACCGACGGCAACTGCAGTAGCAACACCGGCGATGTTACCGGTGCCGACTGTTGCGGAAAGGGCGGTCATCAGAGCCTGGAAGTGAGTGATGTCGCCGGGTTCGTCGGTTTCTTCCTTGCGTTTGATGAGTGCAAGGTACAGAGCGTAAAAAAGTTTGCTGAACTGGACGCCGCGCAGCGCGAGGGTCAGCCAGAATCCTGTACCGACCAGAAGGATCAGCATGGGCGGTCCCCATGCGAATGCGCCGATTTTACCAACAATTGCGTCCAGTGAATTCATTAATTCCATAAAAATCATCCCTTGTTTTTTTTAGCACCAAAATTCTGCGAAATTATTGCACAAGTTTCGCAGGATAGCCCCTTTGCAAAATATTGTTCTGAGATACGTACATAAAGCAGAAGGAATGGGCAAGAAAATTATTGCTAAATTTTTTTTAAGGCAAAAAAGTAGCTCTTTTGCTGCGGAAAGATGAAGTAAATCAGATTTTAATCAATGTTGTTTTGTGTAAAATGCATTTAAAAACTACGTTTTTGTATGTAGGTTTTACGGATTTGTAGATGGAAGTTTTCTTCTTCAAAATACAAAATAGAGTGTCGGTGTCTGCGTTTTGGTTAAAAAAGATGGGTCTATTTTGAGATAACAGGAATTTCTCTTGAAATGGCTTTAAAGGGGAATGTCGTTTTTGTCGAAAAATAGCGGAAAATAACCGTATAATCTTCTGAGGCTGTCAGCTATTTGCAATGCATAGCATTGTATTTGGTATGTCTGTTGCTAACTTAGGATTTAATATTTGGCGTATGTCTTTGTAATTTTAACTTAATTGCTTTTCACTATGTGCAAGGTGAGCAATTATCTGCACTTGTCTTGTGCAATGTGCACAAAAAAAGCACTCCGGAGTTTGAGGCCGGAAGTGTCAGGGAGATAGGTTTGGGAAAGAAAAAAAAGGGGAGAAAACCCTCAACAAAAAAGAATGGTTCATCAGGCGGCGGTAAAAATAGCAATATGATCATCATTGTTGTTGCGGCTCTGGCTGTGGGGCTGTTTTTCGGCGGTGTTTTTATACCTGCTTTGAAGGACTCCGCAACTCCGCAGACAACAGCCGGAGGAACCGGATTTACACAGCAGATAGAGGAAACAAAAAGGCAGCTAGAGTCTCAGCCGGGGTCAGCGCAATTGTGGACCAGACTCGGAAACCTCTATTTTGATTCAGATCGGCATGACAAGGCTATTGAAGCATATCAAAAGTCTTTAGCATTAGAGCCAGATAATGCCCATGTGCTGACTGATCTGGGAGTGATGTACCGTCGTCACGGCAATCCGCAAAAAGCGGTGGAGAGTTTTGATAAAGCCATTCTGGCATCACCTAAGCATGAGACTGCCCGTTTTAATAAAGGGATTGTTCTCTACTACGACCTTAAGGATAAGGCCGGGGCTATTCAGGCATGGAAGGGTCTGATTCAGATGAACCCCGGAGCAAAGGCTCCCAATGGAAAGCCGATCAGAGATATGATCAGGGAGCTTTCGTAATATCTTCGACATCCGGTCTGTATTGACCTTCGACAATCAGGTTCTACAGACCAAATAAAATGGAGTACTGCAGTTGTTTATGCAGTACTCCATTCTTTTTTGCATTGTATCTCAGTCTGTAAGAAATCCGGGCAGTGCTTTATCTATCAGCAGAGCCGCTTTTTGCGCTCCCCGTTCATTGCCCGGATGAAACTCCGTAATACCCAGCCCGCATATATCCGCCTTCTCTCCGACTTCATCGATAACTTGCAGAATATTTCCAAAGGCAAGCCCGGCAGGCGGTGAAGGTTTTCCGTGCGGAAAGCCGATGGGGTTGACCGCGTCCACGTCAAGATGGATGTATACTTTGCTGAACCCGGCTTCTGCGATCTGTTTTGCCAGCCATGCCGGATCCCGTTCCAGTTCTCCGGGACTGAAAATTTTCATCTTGCTGCTGACGATAAAATCCAGTTCCGGCGGATCAAAGGTTCTGGTTCCTGCGCAGAAGACCTGTTGCGGATTCAGCGGGCTGAACATGGTTTCATTGATTTCCCGGTCCGCATTGCCCAGCAGGACGGAAAGGGCCATGCCTTGCAATCTCCCCGACTGCGAGGTTGCCGGGGTGTTCAGGTCCGGGTGGGCGTCAAACCAGATCAGGGCCAGCTTGCTGCCGTGCTTGCGGGACATCCATGATACCGGACCTGTTTCCGTGGAACAGTCGCCGCCCAGTAGCAGTACCCGCTGCGGATTTTCCTGCTCAAGCAGGGCGCAGCAGTTTTTTAGTTGTCTGACTATATCATCCTTGCCCGCAATGGGACCGCCGGGTTCCAGCTCCCTGAAGGGTGCTGTCTCCACTGTTTGAATGGCTGGCAGTCCGGGAATTTCTTCAGCCAGAGCATGCGTTCCGTCTGATAGTGCTTCATTGTCAATGGAACCCTGCCATTGCGGGAAAACAAGGGTGATATCTTTCAAATCTAATCTTCCGGTTTAAAGAATTTCAGTCGCAGAGCGTTGCTGACCACAGTTACCGAGCTGAGCGACATGGCTGCTGCCGCAAACATGGGCGAAAGGGTCGGCCCGCCGAAGACATGCAGCAGTCCGGCTGCGACCGGGATACCCAGTACGTTAAAGGCAAAAGCCCAGAACAGGTTCTGTTTGATATTGCGCACAGTTGCCCGGCTTAAGGAGAGTGCTGTGAGCACTCCGCCCAGATCGCCCTTCATCAGTACTACGTCTCCTGATTCAATTGCAACATCAATTCCGGTGCCCATGGCAATGCCCAGATCAGCGGATGCAAGGGCCGGAGCATCATTTATGCCGTCTCCGACCATGGCTACTCTGCGACCGGCTTCTTTTTCCTGATTGACCACTTCTGCCTTGCGGTCAGGCATGACCTGCGCAATGACTTTATCGATCCCGGCTTTATCGGCAATAGCGTGAGCTACTTTTTCATTGTCCCCGGTGAGCATGACTGTCTGTACGCCGAGTTTGTGAAGTTTGTTGATTGTCTGCGGGGTTTCGTCTTTGATGCGGTCGGCAATGGCTAAGATCCCGGCCAGCTTGCCGTCCTTGGCAATGTAAAGCGGGCTTTGTCCGGCAGCAGCAAAGCGCAGGGCTGCTTCATTGGCAGCAATATCATCCAGCCCGCCGGTAAAGCTTTGTTCGAGGAATTTGCGGTTGCCGAGCAGCATGGCGTGGCCTGCGGTTTCAGTGCTGATACCCAGTCCCGATACAGCTTGAAAAGATGTTGTCTCCGGCAGCTGTGAATCCAGTTTTTCCGCAGCCTGAACCACTGCCTTTGCCAGCGGATGTTCGGATTGCTTTTCCGCTGACCCGGCCAGTCGGAGAAGTTCTTCGGAATTTTCACCCTCTACGGTAAATGTTTCGGCGACTTCGGGGCGTCCGTAGGTCAGGGTTCCGGTCTTATCAAAGACCATGGTTTTAATTTTTCCGGCAGTCTCAAGGGCTTCACCGGACTTAACCAGCACGCCCAGCTGCGCTCCGCGTCCGGTGCCGACCATGATGGCCGTGGGGGTAGCCAGTCCCATGGCGCAGGGGCAGGCGATAACCATGACGCTGATGAAGATGCGCAATGCAAAGGTAAACGGCTCTTCGCTGAAAAAGAACCAGCCCAGCGCGGCCGCAATGCCGATGGCCATGACCGTGGGTACGAAATAAAAACTGACCGTATCCGCAAGGCTGGAAATGGGGGCCTTGGAGCCCTGCGCTTCCTGCACAAGACGGATTATGCGTGAAAGAACAGTGTTCTCGCCCACATTGGTGACCTGCACCTTGAGCGCGCCGCCTCCTACATTCACTGTGCCTCCGGCCACATCGTCGCCAGCGTTTTTGGTTACGGGCATGGATTCCCCGGTGAGCATGGATTCATCAATGTCCGAATGCCCTTCGCTGACCCTGCCGTCAGCGGCCACCCGGTCACCGGGGCGGATGAGGATGATGTCGCCGGGACCGATTTCTTCCACCGGGGTGGGGATCTGCTCCCCGTCCTGCAGCAGGATAGCCTGTGCCGGGGTCAGGTCCATGAGCTTTTCAATAGCGGCGGAAGTGCGCGAGCGGGCACGGGTTTCCTGAAATTTACCCAGCGAGATCAAGGCGATGATGGTGGCTGCTGATTCATAATAAAGATCCATGGCCCGCATCTGTGCATCAATGTCCAGCCCGATTTCAAGGGTGTTCCACAGGGAGTAGATCACCGCTGCTGAGGTTCCCACTGCAATGAGCGAGTCCATGTTCGGAGCTCCGCGCAGCAGATTGGGGAAACCCTGCTGATAGAAATTGCGTCCGAACCAGAGCACCGGAGCGGTCAGGGCCAGCTGGATCAGGGCAAAGCCCAGCGGGGAAGAGTGCGGCTCAATTGCTTCTGGCAGAGGCATGCCCGCCATGTGCCCCATGGTGATGGTCAGCAAGGGGACGGTGAAGACAAGGGCGGCAATAAGCCTGTTTTTCATCTCAGCCAGTTTGGCCGCGTTTTCCGCTTTTCTTTTTTCGAAATTTTCTTTGGCGTTGTGTGCGGATTGAATTTGCCCGGACTCAAATCCGGCATCACTGATGATCTGCCTGATTTCACGCAGGGAGATTTCAGCAGGGTTGAAATTTAAAGTGGCGGTTTCCGAAGCAAGGCTGATCTGTGCTGAAATAACGCCGTCAGTTCCGTTCAGTACCCGCTCCAGTCTTGCTGAACATGCCGAGCAGGCCATGCCGGAAACCGGAAGGGTCAGCTCTGTTCCTTCAATTTTTTCCACGGCTTCGAAGCCTGCTGTTTCTACTGAGGAAATGATGTCTGCGCTTGAGACCTGCTCCGGGTCGTAATCTGCTGCAAGGGATTCTGCTGCCAGATTGACCGTGGCCTTGCTGACGCCTTCCAGATTTCCGATAACCCGTTCCAGCCGTGCCGAGCAGGCCGAGCAGGTCATACCCTTGATTTCAAATGTGCTGTGCATATTATATCCTTGTTTGCCGGGGCCCGGTGGTAGTACAGGGGGATTGCATTGCCCGGATACATTAATTATAGCTAGTCCCGACAGGGTTAAAAAGTAATCTGAGCAAATATGAGAATAAGAATCAACTTCTATAAGGCAAGTGGGTATGACGGAACAAAAAGTAGTTCTTTCTGAAAAGGCTGTGGCCCGTACACTGGATCGTCTCGCATCAGAAGTGACCGAGCGTCGCGGGGACAATGAAAATCTTGCGATTATCGGCATTCAGCGTCGCGGTGCGGATCTCGCAGAGCGGCTCAAGAAAATTCTGGATGAGAAACTGGGGCGTAAGATACCGCTGGGCAAGCTGGATATCAATCTTTATCGTGATGACTGGACCAACTTGACCCGTCAGCCGAGCATCAACTGCACTGAGATTCCTTTTGATATTGAATCCGCGTCTGTGATTCTGGTGGATGATGTGCTTTTTTCCGGGCGTACTGTGCGTGCCGCCCTTGAAGCTGTACTTGATTTCGGCCGCCCGCAGAGAGTTGAACTGCTGGTGCTGGTTGATCGCGGACACCGTGAACTGCCTATCCGGGCTGACTATGTGGGCAAGGAAGTGGTCACCTTTGAAGACCAGCATGTAAATGTTCTGGTCAAAGAGCGCGATGACGAAGATAAGGTCGTCATCATCCGTTCCTGAGTAAAGGGTTGAAATTTTTTTATGCAAGAATGGAATAACGAATTCTCAGAGGACTGCTCCGTTATCCTGATCGGCATGGCCGGAGCCGGGAAGTCTACTCTGGCACCGCTGCTGGCTGAAAAGCTGGGCTGGGAGCACATGGATACGGATTCGGTCATCGAAGGATATTACGGCAGCCCGCTGCAAGGGATTGTCGATCATCTGGGCGTTGATGAATTCCGCAAGTCCGAGGAATACATCGTTTCCGGTATCGGGGTGCTGCGTATGGTTGTCTCCACCGGAGGCAGCGTGATTTACGGCCCCAAAGCCATGGAACGACTCAAGCTGCTCGGTCCGGTGGTTTATCTGCGCATTTCTGCTGAAACCTGCCTTCAGCGGGTGGGCAGCGGTGCCGAGCGCGGACTGGCTATCACTCCCGGCCAGTCATTGGAAGGTCTCTACAAGGAACGGATTCCCCTCTATGAGCAGTATGCTGATTTTGCCGTAGACACGGATCAGTGCTCCCCGGAAGAGTGTGCGGAGCAGATTCTCCAGTGGCTCAAGTCAAAAGAAGTAAGTAAAGTTAAGGATATATAATGAAAAAAATGACCAGACAGGCTGTGTTCCGTAAACTGGGCGCGCTGTATGAACGCATGGCCTCTGTCTATGCCGATACTTCCGCTAAAATCGGTCTTTCCTGCGAGGGCTGCGAAGAAAACTGTTGTACCAGCTATTTTCAGCACCATACCTATGTGGAATGGACCTATCTCTGGCAGGGCTTGAACAAACTGCCTGAAGCCAAGCGTAATGAATATATCGCCCGTTCCGAAGATTATGTGCGTAATGCGCAGGCCATGCTGGAAAACGGCATGCGCCCGAAGATCATGTGTCCGCTGAATGACGACGGCCTCTGCGGTGTTTACAAGCACAGGCTGATGATCTGCCGTATGCACGGGGTGGTCAATACCCTGCGCCAGCCCAATGGCCGCCAGCTTTCCTTTCCCGGATGTTTCAAGTGTCAGGACCTGACCAAGGATATGGATAATGTGCCGGTGGTGGATCGCACTCCGCTCTACAAAGAACTCGTCGGCCTTGAGATGGGGCTGCTTGGCAATAAGATCAGAACCATGCCCAAAGTGGACCTGACCCTTGCTGAAATGATCGTCATGGGGCCGCCGAACCTGAACGGATAAGACAGGATCAGGCTTTCTCCATCCGCGCAGCGGCCATAAGAAAGCCGATGAAGTCTTCAATATTGTTTCTGCGGCACTTGATGTAGCGCATGACGTATTCTTCAAAGGTGAGTTCTGCGCCGTAAACGTGGTAACGCTGCTCCGGGCCGCCGAATTCCAGACCGAGGTATTCGGCAACCTGCGGATGGATGGGTTGTTCAAATTCAGGGAACGGAGGCGGGAAATTTTCCAGCTTGTTTTCCGGCAGCCGATCCATACCCAGTTCTTCCAGCAGTGTGTTTGCGGTGATGATCAGCAGTTCTGTATTCGGATGATTGATGGTCTTGAAAACTGGTTTTTGTCTGTAGTTTTCAAGAACCCAGTCCACGTAGCGAACCGGGGTCTGTTGTTCCTTGTCCCGTTCAATTTGTTCCGAGCTGTCCATGATCTCCTTGAAATCATAGATATTGGTCAGCCTGGTGTTCATGAACAGGTGCAGCACCTGTGATTCGCTCAGGTCCCGGTCCAGCAGGGAATCAAGAAATATGTCCCGGTAATTGAAGCCGCGTACATTGGACCACAGCGGCCAGTAATGCTTGAAAAACATGCTCGGAAAAGCAATCGCGCGGGCCTTGCTCTTTAAGCGTGAAATGATTTTATCCGATGCCAGTTCTGCCCAGTTCTCAGCCGGTAGCGGCTGGTATATAAAAAGGTCGCAGGCGGCGATAAGTTCTGCCGGGATGTGATCGCGGGTGTAGTTGGTGAATTGGTGGATATCGTAGGTGGAACTGAATTCTTCACTCAGCAGAAGCAGTTCTTCAAGCGGTTCACCCTGACAATTGGCATGTAGAATACAGATTTTTTTCATTACGGAATGGACTCTAGCATACCCGTTTATGGTTTCTCAATACAGCAGGGCCGCCAAAAGAGGTTTAAATAATGAATGAATATTCCAGAGCAGGACTAGAGCATGTTGTCAGTGCTGTGCAGCCCGTGGATTCGTCCTATGAAGCACAGGCCCGTGCTCATCTGGACAACCTGACCAAACCTCTTGGAAGCCTCGGCAGGCTGGAAGATCTTGCGGTGAAGATGTTCGTTGCCTCCGGCGGCAATCCTCCCCAGTCCGATCCGGCCCGTATTTACACCATTGCCGGGGATCACGGGGTCAACGAGGAGGACGTCAGCTACTTTCCGCAGGAAGTTACCCGTCAGATGGTGGAAAACTTTCTGGCCGGTGGAGCGGGGATCAACGTACTGGCCCGTACCTCCGGGGTGGAGCTGATGGTGGTCGATGCCGGGTGCAAGGGTGGCCCTTTCCCCGAACATCCCAACCTGATTCAGCGCAGGGTGGCCTGCGGCACTGACAATATTTCTAAAGGTCCGGCCATGGACGAGGGTTGCTGCCTGCGGGCCATGGCTCTGGGCATCGACCTTGCTGACGAGGCTCACGCTCAAGGTATCAAAGTCCTTGGGACCGGAGAAATGGGAGTCTCCAACACAACGCCCTCCACAGCCCTCTATTGTGCATATTTCGATCTCGATCCCGCAGACATCACCGGGCCGGGCGGCGGAATTGATTCCGAGGGGGTGCTGCGCAAAACTGAAGTTGTGCGCCGGGCTTTAAAGGCGAATGCTGACGCCGTGCGTTCTTCAGATTCTTTTGCTATTCTGTCTGCGCTGGGCGGGTATGAAATTGCCGCTTTGGCAGGGCTGATCATAGGCGGGGCAAAGAATAAACAGATGATCTGCATCGATGGATTTATTTCCACCGCAGCCTACGCTGCCGCTGCGCAGATATGTCCGGCAGTGGGCGGGTATTGCGTACTCAGCCATGCTTCAGCCGAACCGGGTTATGCGAAAGTAATCAAGGCTCTTGGGCGCAGGCCGCTTTTGCATCTCGATATGAGGCTTGGTGAAGGCTCAGGCGCGGCACTGTCCATGTTCATGCTGCGTGCAGCCGCAAATATTTTTAATGAAATGGCAACGTACGACGCTGCCGGGGTTAACCCGGGAGGTTAAGAGTGCCTCCGGCGGCCAAAGAACCCTTTGGAAAGGGTTCTCTGGACTCTCCTAAACTTTTTATTATGCTTCGCATCTTTGTCTGGAAGATTGTCATACGTTCACAAGGTATGACTAAAACTATTAAAAGTTTTTGGGATTCTTAAACCCTTTTTTCAAAAAGGGTTTAAGGCCCCCGGCAGGGTCGCCGAAGGCAAATAGGACAATATTATGCCGAAAGAATTGGTAAAGACTGTTAAAGCAGCCGGTTGAGCAGCCAAGATCGCTCCGGGGGACCTGGAGCAGGTTTTGTGCGGTTTGGCCGTGGAGGATGCGCGCCTTCTTACCGGGCTGGGCGGAAACGAGGATTCCGCCATAGTCTCTTTTCCTGCGGGCAAAGCACTGGTCCAGACCTTGGACTTTTTTACCCCGGTGGTAAATGATCCTTACTGGTTCGGGCAGATTGCTGCGGCCAATTCCCTTTCCGATGTTTACTCCATGGGCGGCGAACCCTGGACCGCCATGAATATTGTCTGCTACCCCATGAAAGAAATGGGACCGGAAATCCTGCGCGAGATTCTCAAAGGCGGCATGGATAAAATCCTTGAATCCGGGGCCGTGCTGGCCGGCGGGCACAGCGTGGAAGACGATGAAATCAAGTACGGGCTTTCGGTAACCGGAATGGTTGAACCGGACGGTTTTGCTTCCAACAAGGGCTTGCGCGAAGGCGACCAGCTGCTGCTGACCAAGCCGCTGGGAACCGGGGTGCTGGCTACGGCTTTGAAGGCTGATTGGGAAGGTGCCAAGAAATTTGAAGAAGATGTTTATAAATGGTCCTCCAAGCTGAACAGCGCGGGCGGTAAGGTTATCCGTGAGCTGGGCCTCAAGGGTGCAACGGATGTAACCGGATTCGGCCTTGGCGGGCATGTGCTGGAAATGGCCGATGCCTCAAATGTGGCCGTGGAACTCTGGCTGGATAAGGTGCCGTTCATGGATGATGTTCTGGAACTGGCTTCCATGGGCATGATCCCGGCGGGCAGCTTTGCCAACCGCAATTATTGCAGTTCACAGGTGCAGGCCGCAGCTGATGCGGACTCCATCAAGACCGATCTTGTTTTTGATGCCCAGACATCCGGCGGACTGATTCTGGCTGTTCGTGAAGAACAGCAGCAGCAGGCCACAGACATGTTGTTGGAGGCCGGTGATCTGGCTGTTCATGTAGGCGAAGTCAAAGCTCATGAGGCAGGCGTGGCACGGCTGCGGATAGTATAGTTGCCTGATTGAAAGTAAAACAACAAAGGGCGCAGTTCTCCGGAGAACTGCGCCCTTCTTTTTTATGAGGAGGAATTGGCGATTCCTTTTATGGAAATATTTTAATGCCCGGCTTCTTATGCAGAACCCCGGCTGGATGTAACAGCCTGAATAAGTTCCGCATTGGCGTTGTACACGGGCGAGGATACAATCTTCACCAGTTCCCGGTGCATATCCGGGTCCCCATACGCCTTTCTCTCCAGTCTCTTCTTCCGCAGATCTTTCATGGAGTTAGCCAGATCTTCGTCCCTAGCGGGCGGTACCTGTGCAACCTTGTTTAATTCGGGTGCGTTTGACATCTTATACCTCCGTCCCTGGAAGTTATAAATGAAGTTTTTAAAAGAACATGATTCCTGTTTATGTTCTTATCGGCGGCTGAGGAGTTAACTTTAGGGGCTTAATTCAAAAAAAAGAAATATATTAAAAAGACCTTAATATCTCGAAAGATATTAAGGTCTTTTGGTTTTATGTAGCCTTTCCAAACTATATGCGAAGCATACTGAAAGGTTTTGGGATTCTTAAACCCTTTTTTCAAAAGGGTTTAAGGCCCCCGGCAGGGCCACCGGAGGTGTCTTGCCTAGCTAGCACTTATCATAAACGCGATCGAGAATTTCTTTTGCTCCTGCGGCCAGCACTTCTTCGGCTAGAGCCATGCCGATGTCCCATGCATCGTCAGCAGGTCCGCTCTTTTCCATGCAGATGGGGCTGGAGCCGTCAATGTCGGCAACGAATCCGGTCAGTTTAACCTGATCGCCGTCAAGCTGGGACCATGCTGCGATGGGCACCTGACAACCGCCGTCCAGTCCGGTCAGGAAACCGCGTTCGGCTTTGACCTGACGGGCGGTCATTTCATCATGCAGGAAGGCGAGGATGTCCTGAATTTCGGTGTCTTCGATGCGGTATTCGATGCCCAGCGCGCCCTGTGCCACTGCGGGCAGGAAGGTCGGGGGACCGAGGATTTCGCTTTTGGGGGCGGAAAGTTTGAGTCTGTTCAGTCCGGCGGTGGCAACCACAATGGCGTCAAATTCGCCGTTGAGCAGCTTGTTTACGCGGGTGTCGAGGTTGCCGCGCAGGGATTCGATTTTAAGATCATCGCGCAGGGACAACACCTGAGACTGGCGGCGCAGGCTGCTGGTGCCCACAACGGCACCTGCGGGCAGATCCTTAAGGGAGTTGTATTTTACGGAAAGCAGGGTGTCGGTTTCTGCCTCACGCGGAGGAATGATGCCTACTTCAAGACCTTCGGGAAGTTCTGTGGGAACGTCCTTCATGCTGTGCACAGCGAGGTCGGCGCGGCCATCAAGCAGTGCTTCTTCGATTTCCTTTACGAAAAGACCTTTGCCGCCCACTTTTGCCAGCGGAACGTCCAGAATTTTGTCGCCCTTGGTTTTAATCTTGAGCAGTTGAACTTCGATTCCGGGGTACTCTTCACGCAGAAGGTCGGAAATATGGTTGGCCTGCCAGAGGGCAAGTTTGCTGCCACGGGTTGCGATAGTGATTTTTCTCATTGTTCCGCCGTTTGTATTGAAATTTATTGTTGCTTAACTGCCACAGGAAGAACAGTCGCCGCCGGAACATCCGGCACAACCGCTGCTGCTGGAAGAAGCTGCCGGAGCGGGAGCTGCTCCGAAATCACCCATATCAGGTGCTCCGCCGCCTGTTTTGAACTTGCATGCGGACATGAGTTTTTCGGTCTGTTCGGATTTACAGGCCGGGCAGGGAGGGCATTCGTCGCGGTTGAAAACCAGCTCCTCGAACTCATTGCCGCAGTCAGCACATTTATATTCGAAAATAGGCATTTATATTTACTCCGTGCTTTGAAATATCTGTTGCGAAAAATTGCATAGCCCAAATTGTCAGGCGGGGCAATGTCTGGGCTACATATAAGTACGGATGGAGAGATGGCAAGGTTGGGGGGGGAGTTATGAAAAATATTTCTCTTGAATTTTGTCAGGATGAAAGCTGATTGATTATTCCGTGGTTGTAATATTCAGATCATCTTTGAGTAATGTTTGCATTTTATCTATGAATATAAATGTTGGTTTAAATTCAGTTGTTCAAAAGATATGATAAGTTATTTAGAATGGAGAGATAAATGGAAAGTATAATCGCAAAGCACTTAAGCCCGGAGATGCACCCGGTTGCCCTGTTGACTTCTGATGAACGCCCTGATGGTGCCATACAACCCAAGGAAGGAAAGTATGTCTGCATAATGACTATGTTCGCACAAGTGGCAGCACATGCTAAGACAGCTGTTTTTGATAGAAACACATATGGGTGCCCCGGTGCTTCAGTGGGGCTGGGTCTAGGATCTGTATATCCTTCTGTTATGGGCGGACTTGATGTTTTTGAGGCTTTTTTTTCCAAAGGGATCGATTCAGCCAAAGACCCTGATGCCTATGCTGAGGCGGTAAAGCATGCTCCCAAACATATGGTCAACAAGCTTACTGTGGGTGAGAGATTTCATGCTTCGCCGGGGAAGGCACGCCGCTGGATGACCGAAGAGCTGCCTGAATATGATTTCAAAGAAGAATTCAGAGTCTTGAAACCGCTTTCCGAAGTTACAGATGGTGAAGTTCCGGCTTCAGTTGTTTTTGTAGTAAACCCTTTGCAATTGTCAGCACTTATCACTCTGGCCGGCTCTGTCAGGGATGGTCTGCTGGATATAATGGCTCCTCAGGGAGCAGCATGCCAGATGATCGGAGCGTATGTTTTCCAGCAGGCGGCGGCTGATATTCCCCGTCCTGTTCTGGGGCTTACAGACCTTGCGGCCAGAAAGCATATCCGTAAAACAATACCTCCTGAATATCTGACCTTCGCCATGCCGTGGGAGCTTTTTCTACAATACGAAGAGGCTGCTGAAGATGGAATATTTTCATCTCCGCTCTGGGAAGACATGTTGTAATATCAGCTCTTTTTCCCCGATGCACCCAGATATATTGCTGAAAGGGTAACAAAAACACCCAGCCAATGGATATGTGTTGTGGGGCGGTAAAAAATCAGAACATCCCAGAGAAATGATAGAAACGGCTGCAGCAGAAGCACCAGCCCGGTGATGGAGGCTGGAATTCTGGGCATGGCAGTAGCTATCATTATCCAGCCTGCAGCCTGACTGAACAGGCCCAGCGTAAGCAATGAGCCAAAGGATTTCAGGTCTGGAATTACAAAAGAGGTGTCGGTTAAAAATAATACGATAGCCAGAAAAGCAGCACAGAAGGCAGACACAAAAAGCAGCGGTGAGAAAGTTAGGTCCGATGCTGAGCGGCCTTGGATTCTTCGTAATGTCAGCATAAATAAAGCATAGCAGAATGCGGTCAGTAGTCCGTAAATGATGCCTTTCATTGATGGCTCAGAAAGTTCTGACCAATTAAAGCCGATCAGGAGCAGCAGGCCGAAAATAGCCACGGGTAAAGAGAAAACAAACCTTGCGGTAAGTCTTTCTCCCAAAAATATAACTCCGCACAAAGCCATGATAAAAACCTGACAATTACCTAAAATCGTTGCCAGTCCCGGCCCGACCAAAAGGATGCTTTCATGCCAGAAGTACAAGTCCAACGCGAATAAAAAACCGCAGACACTGTACGGCACTACCTGTTTCAGGTTTATCTGTTTTAACTCTCCCGAAAAAGCAGCAGCTATAAATAAAAATAATGATCCGAAAAATACCCGGTAAAAACCGGATGTTGTTGCCGGGACATCCGCTATACCGACCCACACAGCAGAAAAACTGATAATAAAAGCCCCGCTGAGAACTTTATGCATCGGCGTTACGCCAGCCAAAGAACTTTTTATCGATTCTGTTTGTTTTCCGGTATTCATTAAAATGGTCTCATAATGGTTTGTTTTCATTTGAAACGAAAAGGCCCGCAAGTGATTTTGCTTGCGGGCCTTTATTTTTCTATTGTCCGGTCAGACTACTTGGCCTTGGCAATGGGCCAGATCTCATCAATCCGTTCGATGGGGGTGATTTCGATTTTTGCCAGCAGTTCTTCAGGGATGTCCTCAAGGTCCTTCTGGTTCTGGGAGGGAATCAGGACCCGTTTCATGCCCAGAGATACGGCGGCGAGGATTTTTTCCTTGATGCCGCCCACGGGCAGTACGCGTCCGCGCAGGGAGATTTCACCGGTCATGGCCAGTTCCGGGTTGGCCGGGACTCCGGTCAGGGCGGAAACAAGGGCGGTGACAAGGGTCACGCCTGCGGAAGGGCCGTCCTTGGGGGTTGCTCCGTCAGGCACGTGGATGTGCAGGTCCTGCTCCTCGTGGAACTTGGAGCTGATACCGTATTCATCGGCATGGCGGCGGGCAAAGGATACCGCAGCCTGTGCGGATTCCTTCATCACATCGCCGAGCTGTCCGGTGAGCAGCTGTTTGCCCTTGCCGGGCATGGCGGAGACCTCAACGTGCAGCACGGTGCCGCCTACAGGGGTCCATGCGAGGCCCAATGCTACACCCGCGGGCAGTTCGTTTTCCTTTTCATCTTCAAGATGTTTGGGAATGCCGAGATATTTGTGCAGGTTGTCAGCGGTGACTTCAAAGGGGCCTTTTTCACCTTCTGCCTTTTTACGGGCAAGCTTACGGCAAACAGAGCCAACTTCGCGTTCAAGGTTACGCAGCCCTGCTTCACGGGTGTATTCTTTAATGATCTTGGCGATGATTTCATCTTCCATGATCATTTCATCTTCTTTAAGACCGTTTTCTTTGCACTGGCGGCCGAGAATATAACGTTTGGCAATATTGACCTTGTCATATTCGGTGTAGCCGGGAATGCGGATGACTTCCATGCGGTCCAGCAGGGGGCGGGGGATGGAATCCAGCACGTTTGCGGTGCAGATGAACATAACCTTGGAAAGGTCGTAGGGCACGTTCAGGTAATGGTCGGTGAAGGAATTGTTTTGTTCCGGGTCCAGCACTTCCAGCAGGGCGGAGGAAGGATCGCCACGGAAATCGGAACCGAGCTTGTCGATTTCGTCAAGCATGATCACCGGGTTGCGGGTGCCGCACTGCTTGATGCCCTGAATGATACGTCCGGGCATGGAGCCGATGTAGGTGCGGCGGTGACCTCGGATCTCGGCTTCATCACGCATACCGCCCAGCGACATGCGGTGGAACTTACGCTTCAGGCTGCGCGCAATGGAGCGGCCCAGTGAAGTTTTACCGACACCGGGGGGGCCCACAAAGCAAAGGATGGGGCCTTTCATGGACGGATTCAGCTTGCGTACACTCAAGTATTCAAGGATGCGTTCCTTGACCTTTTCAAGATCGTAGTGGTCTTCATCGAGAATTTTTTTGGCTTCGATGATGTCGAGGCGGTCGCGGGACTGTTTGGTCCACGGGATTTCAATCATCCAGTCCAGATAGGTGCGGATGACAGTTGCCTCGGATGCTTCCGGGTGCATGGCTTCAAGGCGGCGGAGTTGCTTTTCCGCTTCCTTGCGCACTTCCTTGGGCATTTTTGCCTTGGCAATGGCTGCGCGGATTTCTTCGGCTTCCTCGGCTTCGTCAGTTGATTCACCGAGTTCTTTTTTAATGGCTTTGAGCTGTTCGCGCAGGTAGAAATCTTTCTGGGCCTTGTCCATTCCTTCCTTGGCCATGGACTGGATTTTATTCTGCATGGAGGCCACTTCCACTTCCTGCGTCAGCTGGGTGTTGACCAGCGTCAGCCGCTCAACAGGCTCACCGCATTCAAGGATGGACTGGGCCACATCGACCTTCATGCGCAGGTTGGAAGCGATCAGGTCCGCAAGACGTCCCGGTTCATCAACATTGTTGAGTACGGACATGATGTCGGCGGAAGAAATGCCGCGCAGGGTCAGGATTTTTTCGCTCTGCTCGCGGGAGGAGCGGACCAGTGCTTCCTGAGTGGCATCAAGCTCGCCTGATTCCGCTTCAGGAATGGCCTCAATCTCCGCGATATGGAAAGGCTCGGAGCCGATAAATCTTTTTACCCGTGCGCGGGAGACGCCCTGCACCAGCACTTTGAGGCGGCCGTCGGGCATCTTGAGCATGCGCATGATCATGCACACGGTCCCGGTCAGGTAGAGGTCTTCGTGTTCGGGGTTTTCAACGGCTTCGTCTTTCTGGGTCAGGACCATGACGTAGCGGTTTCCGGTCATGGCCGCTTCCACGGCATTGACGGACTTTTCCCGGCCTACGAAAAGGGGCAGGATCATGTAGTTGAAGACAACGATATCGCGCACGGCCAGTACCGGAAGGGTGGTGGGGATATCCACATAAGCATCCTCGGGGATGCTCCCTGCGTCATCGAGCAGGTCGGCGGCATCATGCAGCACATTCAGCGGAGAAACCGGGGGCTTGTTCAAACCCTGATCATTTCCGGCGTCCTGCTGTGGTTCCTGTTGCGCTTTTTTCTGAACTTCGGCCTTGTCTTTCTTGTTCAGCTTGAGCGGTTTGATAGGTGATTTTTTTTTCTTCAACGCAAAATCCTTTCGTTCAGAAGTGGTTGTTTTCTCTATTTAAAAAGCATTAAATATCCGGCTCCTTAATAGTCGGGACGGAGCCGGATAGCTTGTCAGTCAATTGATGCGCTTTATCAGCGAATTTCAAATCCCTTATGCTCGGTGTCGTAATCCATCCATTCGCATTTCACGTCTGCGACCTGCGAAAGGGGCGGACCGACCAGCAGCCGGGTTCTCATTTCAGCGACTTTTGTTTCATCGCCCTGCAGCAGTACTTCCACCCTGCCTTCATCAAGGTTACGTACCCAGCCGTAGAGGCCGAGAGCCGCAGCCTGATCATTGACCCATGCACGGAAGAATACTCCCTGCACCTTGCCGGTAACAACACAATGATAGCTTCTGATCATAGGACCCTCCTTTCAAGTTGAGGTGAACTACAAATATCCTGCTTCCTTGAAGCTGTGGAATCTGTCCGCGGTCACGATAACGTGATCGAGCAGACGGATTCCCATGTCCTGACAGAGTGCGGCTATCTCCATTGTCATCTGTTTATCTTCCGGTGACGGAGCCGGATTGCCTCCGGGATGATTATGACTCAGGATCACTCCGCTGGCATCGTGGCGCAGGGTCAGTGCCACAATTTCGCGCGGATATACTGCGGTCTTGTCCACTGTGCCTTCCGACAGCCTCTCCCAGCATATCACTTTGTTCTGGTTGTTGACCAGTGCAATCCAGAATTCCTCTTTGGACAGATTGCCTATGCGGGCCATAGCAGCCTTGCGGACGGCCTCTGCAGAAGAAAGCGTTTCCTTATTCTTCAGTGGCTCTTCGGCAATTCTGGTCCAGAATTCACGCATGAGCGTGAAAAATATTAAAACCCCCGGCCCGATGCCCTTGAACTTCTTGAGCTGCTCATCCGGTGCATGAAACACTCCGCCAAGGGTGCCGAATTCCGCCAGCAATTCCTTGGCCAGCGGTTTAGTGTCCTGCCGGGGCAGCACCTGCCCAAGCACCAGCTCCAGAATTTCATAGTCGGCCAGATTTTTTGAGTCTTTGCCGAGTTTTTCTTTCAACCGCTGGCGGTGGCCGTGGTAATGAGGTTTATCCTTCATAATAAATAGTAAGTATGTATTGGCAAGTAGTACAGCTCCGTACCTGTCCGGATTCAGATAAAAGTATGAGTCTGCGGCGGACGGATTTCCTTCTTGGAGGAATAAACCGGATGCAGGTGCAAAGCAACCTGTTTAACATGCAAAATGATGTAAAATGGGTTCAAAAACACAAAAACCGTGCAAAAATGATCTTTTTACACGGTTTTGAAATTTGTCTCTTGATTAAATCAGCGTCTGCGCTGCGGGGGAGCGAACAGCGATGTCAGGGAAGCCACCAGCAGTTCAAGGGCCTGCTCCGGCTTGCGCTGACCGGTCTTGATGCCGATTTCGGCTTCCATGACAATGTCAAAAAGCCTCGCAATGCGGGCCGGTCCCAACCGCTGGGCAAGTCCCTGTTTCTGCTTCTTCACGAAGGGAGGCAAGCGTACTTCGGAATCTTCACCATGAATCATCATCCACAAAGCGCGGGCCTCGCGGGTCAGGGATGCGGTAAGCATGAAGATCATGGAATCCTTTTCGCTGTGGTTGGTCAGTACCCGACGCCAGATTTCAACCGGGTCGCCGCCCTCGGACATGGAGCGCATGAAAGCGAAAAAGTCCATTTCCTCGGAATGGGCGATGAGTGTCACATGTTCCATGAGGATTTTGCGGTCCGGTCCGGCAGCAAGGTCCAGCTTGTCCAGCTCCAGCCGTGCGGCCCGTGCGTCCTTGGGCAGGGCCTGCGAAAGGGCGTTCAGCACGGGGCTGTCGATATGCAGGCCGTTGGCTTTGGCCCATTTACCCACAAAGCCGGAAATGGATTTCTGGTCCAGCCCTGCGGATTTCCAGAACCATTTCTGCTTTTCGGCAAATTTCCAGCATTGGCGTTTTTTCAGTACTGCCGGAACCGGGGCGGTTTTGCTTTTCCATTGCCCTTCAAGGCAGATAAAAAGAAAGGAGG
Organism: Desulfovibrio sp. JC010; assembly: GCF_010470675.1. Lineage (NCBI taxonomy): Bacteria > Pseudomonadati > Thermodesulfobacteriota > Desulfovibrionia > Desulfovibrionales > Desulfovibrionaceae > Desulfovibrio > Desulfovibrio sp. JC010. Next base: position 20,074 of record NZ_VOIQ01000006.1, on the reverse strand, counting down.
AGCTTGAAAGGGAAGCTACGGCTTTATCGATATTTTTCCAGACCGCGACCTTTAGCTTGTGCGCACGGCGCAGGACAATAACTTTACTGGAGCCGAAAAGAGTCTGTAAAGTGAGGTCGTCCCAGAAAGTCTGGGGCAGGTCTTCGTCCGCCCAGTATACTTTTTTTTCGTAATCAGTAGCCCCGTGCTTTTCCTGCTGCTCCGCAATATTGGCGTGCAGCAGTTCCGCATCCGGGCAGATAAGAAACATGTATCCGGGTCTGGACATTAATTACCTTGGCTTCGAAATATGTGCTTTGTTAGCCTCCGGCGGCCCTGCCGGGGGCCTTAAACCCTTTTCCAAAAGGGTTTAAGAATCCCAAAACGTTTTAATAGTGGGGTCAAGTTTTAGTTTGGAGTTTCTTAGTAAGCCTGATTCATTCTATCCACCAAGCGACGCACCATGAGCTTGGTGACCAACTGCTGGGTCGCATCTTCTTCGCCGGTGTAATAGGACTCGGTAACTTCCAGCGGTCCGGAACTCCAGATCAGGGAACCGTCATTTGCGCTGTTGACTTTCATCTCTACTCTGAGAGTCATGTCGTATTTCAGGGTTACGTCCTGATCACCGAGAATGCGGCTGCCGTCGGAAAGTTCGATAATCCTGATATTGAAAAGTGCTTCGGCCTTGGACTTGTCTGCCCAGACAAGCTGCCCGCGGCGGGTGATCTCATCACGCATCATGGAGCGGATTTTCGGCTCCAGCCAGCGTTCGAGGGTGGGGTTTTCCACCTTGGCAATGGCCACTTCGCGGAATTGCTTACCGACCCGGTTGGGCTCGGTCTCAGAGTTATGGTAGCCGCAGGCGGAGACAGCAAAAACAACACAGAGAAGCAGAGCCAGCTTTTTCACAGATTTTACAACAACCACGGTATTAACTCCTTGTCTCAGCTTTAGAACCGAAGCGGCGAAGCCATAATAAAAAGTTTGGAAGGGAGAGTCCAGAGAGGGAAACTTTTTCCAAAAGTTTCCCTCTCTGGTCCCCGAAGGGTTAATTTGCAACAATATTAATCAACTTGCCGGGTACGACGATAACCTTGCGGACGGTCTTGCCGTCGGTATGCTTGGTCACGTTTTCGTGGGCAAGTGCTGTTTTTTCAATTTCTTCCTTGGAAGCTGCAGCAGGCACGGAGAGTTTACCGCGCATTTTACCGTTAACCTGAATGATAATCAGGATTTCGTCAGTTACCAGTGCTGCTTCATCATGCTCGGGCCATGCTGCTTCGGCAATGTAGCCTTCGTATCCCATGGCAGCCCAGAGTTCCTCGCAGATGTGCGGGGCAATGGGGGAGAGCACGGTCAGTACGGTGCTGTATGCGGAAGAGAGTGCGAAACGGCCGTCTTCGCTTTCCATGAGCTTGTCTTTGAGAGAGTAAATCTCGTTGACCAGCTCCATGGTGGCGGCAATGACGGTGTTGAACTGGAATTTGTTCTCCATGTCACGGCTGGCGCGCTTGACGGTCTCGTGTTCCTTGAGGCGCAGCTTCTTGGCATCGGAAGAAAGGTCCATGGAAGGCTTGGCGCATGCGCCGGTTGCGCTGAGTTTGCCTTCGAACTCTTCAGCCAGTCTCCAGATTCTGTTCAGGAAGCGGTGCGCTCCTTCCAGCCCCTGATCGGACCATTCGAGGTCTTTTTCAGGCGGGGAGGCAAAGAGGATGAACAGTCTGGTGGCGTCCGCACCGTATTTGTTGATCATGGCGTTGGGGTCGACCACGTTGCCCTTGGATTTGGACATCTTTGCGCCGTCCTTGAGGACCATGCCCTGAGTGAGCAGGTTCTTGAACGGTTCGCTAAGCTTGGTGTATCCCTCGTCGCGCAGGATTTTGGTGAAGAATCTTGCGTAGAGCAGGTGCAGGATGGCGTGTTCGATTCCGCCGATGTACTGGTCAACCGGGGACCAGTATTCAAGGGAGTTGCTGTCAAAAGGAGCATCCGCCTTGCGGGAATCGGTGTAGCGCATGAAGTACCAGGAGGATTCCACAAAGGTATCCATGGTATCGGTTTCACGCTGGGCCATCTTGCCGCATTTGGGGCAGGCCACCTTGTGGAAGCTTTCCATATCCGGCAGCGGGGAACGTCCGTCCTCGTTCATGACCGCATCTTCGGGTAGTACAACGGGAAGATCCTGTTCGGGAACGGGCACGATGCCGCAGTCGTCGCAGTAGATGACCGGAATGGGGGAGCCCCAGAAACGCTGGCGGGAAATATTCCAGTCACGCAGACGGTAGTTGACGGACTTTTTGCCCTTGCCGGACTTGCCGAGGAAATCGACAATTGCGCCCTTGGCATCTTCGTTCTGCATGCCGTCGAATTCACCGGAATTAACCAGTACACCGGGAGCGGTGTAGGCTTCTTCCATTTCAGCCACATTGAGGGCCTCACCTTCGGGCTGGATTACCACCTGCTTGGGCAGGTCGTATTTGCTGGCGAATTCAAAGTCGCGCTGGTCGTGGGCGGGAACAGCCATTACTGCGCCGGTACCGTAGCCCATGAGCACGAAGTTCGCCACGTAGATGGGCATCTTCTGACCGTTGAGCGGGTTGATGCAGTATGCTCCGGTGAAGACACCTTCTTTTTCAAGGTCGTCCGCGCCGCGAACAATGCGGTCCATGTTGGAGACCTTGGTCACGAATTCGCGGACCTTATCTGCTTCGCCCTTGCCTTCGATAAGCTTTTCCACCATGGGATGCTCGGCGGCAAGGGACATGAAAGTCGCACCGAAAAGGGTGTCCGGGCGGGTGGTGAAAACGCTGATGGTTTCGTCAACATCTTCAACCTGGAAATCAAGCTCAGCACCGATGGATTTACCGATCCAGTTGCGCTGCATGGTGATAACGCGCTCCGGCCAGCCGCCTTCAAGGCCGTCGAGGCTTTCGAGCAGTTCTTCAGCGTAATCGGTAATGCGCATGAACCACTGGGAAAGTTCTTTCTGGATAACTTCGGTATCACAACGCCAGCAGAGGCCCTCTTCAACCTGTTCGTTAGCCAGAACGGTATGACAGGTTTCACACCAGTTGACCGGGGAGTTTTTGCGGTAGACCAGACCCTTTTCCAGAAATTTCAGGAAAAACTGCTGCTCCCATTTGTAGTAGCCGGGGTGGCAGGTAGCCAGTTCGCGACGCCAGTCGTAGGAGTAGCCCAGACGTTTGAGCTGGGTGCGCATGTCGTCGATGTTGGCGTAGGTCCACTCCGCGGGGTGGGTGTTGTGCTTAATGGCCGCGTTTTCTGCAGGCAGGCCGAATGCGTCCCAACCCATGGGGTGGAGCACGTTGAAGCCTTTCATGCGTTTGTAGCGGGCGACAACATCACCGATGGAGTAGTTGCGCACGTGGCCCATATGGATTTTCCCGGAAGGGTAGGGAAACATTTCCAGCACATAGTACTTGGGACGGGACTCGTCGGCTTCCACATCGAAAGCACCCTTCTCGGTCCATTCCTTCTGCCACTTGTTTTCAATCAATTCCGGTTCGTATTTCCCAAAACCCATTATGAAAATCCTTTTGATATGAGATTCCCTCGCGGGGCGCCCTGCCGGGGGCCTTAAACCCTTTTCCAAAAGGGTTTAAGAATCCCAAAACGTTTTAATAGTGTCGTGGACTGAACTTTATTTCACTGCGGCGAAGCCCTACTAAAAGTTTTTGAAGAGTCCAGAGAAACTTTTTGAAAAAAGTTTCTTTGGTCCTCGGAGAGCCGCCGGAGGCATTCCTAGAAATTCTTTTCAACCTTAAACTTGCCGGTGTCGATATCACGGGCAACTGCGTCCAGAATTCCGTTGATGAAGTTGCGGGAATTGCCGTCGCCGAACTTCTTGGCCAGCTCGATGCCCTCATTGATACCCACCTTGAGCGGGATGTCGGGCTTGTGGAGCAGTTCGTATACGGCGAGTCTGAGAATCGCCAGTTCGACTTTTGCAATCCTTTCGATCTTCCAGTGTTTGGAATAGCGACCGATAACTTCGTCAAGTTCTTCCTGCGCATTCCAGATCCCGATCAGCAGTTCACGGGCGAAGAGGATCAGGTCTTCTTCGGTTTCCCTGATTACAGCGGGGCTCTGGTTGTATATACGTTCACATGTCCATCCGCCGTGGGGAGGGACAAAACTGAGACCGTAGAGCACCTGCAGGGCAAGTACGCGGCCTTTTCTTCTTAAACCTTTAGTCTGGGACATCTGCATCACTATCCTGCGGTTGCGGGTCGTAGTTGCCGTGCAACGCAAGATACATCTAAATTGTTATTTAAACAACACAACAGGCATACGGTCTCCGAACAGCGGGACGGAGACCGTATGCCTTCAAATTATGTTCAGCAATCAGGGCTGTTTCCGGGGAAGCAGTCCTTAATTTACAAGCTTCAGTTAAATCATTTCCAGAACGCGGACAGTTTCCAGCATAGCGGAAGCTGCTTCCACGCCCTTGTTGCCTGCTTTGGATCCGGCACGTTCAACTGCCTGATCAATGGTGTCGCAGGTCAGCAGACCGAAACCGATGGGCAGGTCGTTGTCCATGCTTACCTGAGCCACGCCTTTTGCGCACTCGTTGCAGACATAGTCGAAATGGGGAGTCGCGCCGCGGATAACAGCACCGAGAACCACGATGCCGTCATATTTGCCGGATTCAGCGAGCTTCTTGGTTACCACAGGAATTTCAAAAGCACCGGGTACTTTGATCAGGGTCATGTTTTCTTTGTCGCAGCCGTGGCGGTGGAGGTAATCCACTGCGCCGCCGACCAGTCTGTCAACGATGATGTCGTTGAAACGTCCGGCTACGAGTGCGATTTTCAGACCCTTGGAATCGAGCTGACCTTCAATGGTTTTGATATGAGGCATGGTGCTTCTCCCTTTTTATTTTTTATCTTCAAGGTGGTCCAGCATGTGGCCCATCTTGTCTTTTTTGGTTTTCAGGTAATCCAGATTCATTTCGCAGGCATCCATTTCAATGGCTACACGCTCGGTGACTTCCAGACCGTAACCTTCGAGACCGACAATTTTTTTGGGGTTGTTGGTCATGAGTTTCATCTTGGTGATGCCGAGCTGGACCAGAATCTGTGCTCCGGTGCCGTATTCGCGCAGGTCGGGAGCGAAGCCGAGCTTTTCGTTGGCTTCAACAGTGTCGCAGCCGAGGTCCTGCAGGTGGTAGGCCTTGATTTTGTTGCCGAGGCCGATGCCACGGCCTTCCTGACGCATGTAGAGCAGCACGCCTTTGCCTTCGTTGCGGATGGTGCACATGGCTGCTGCAAGCTGGTCGCCGCAATCGCAACGCTGGGAGCCGAAAACATCTCCGGTCAGACATTCGGAATGAACGCGGACCAGAACGGGTTCGCCGGGCTTGATATCACCCATGGTCAGGGCGATGTGGGTGCGGTTGTCTTCGCTGGAATGGAAAGCGGAAGCCTTGAAGTCACCCCAGCGGGTGGGCAGCTCTGCGTCTGCTTCGCGGGTAACAGTGTGGCTGCCGAACTTCATGCGGTATTTGATCAGGTCTTCGGTGGAGCAGATTTTGAGATCATGCTCTTTGGCGTATACCTTGAGATCGGGAAGGCGGGCCATGGTGCCGTCGTCCTTCATAATTTCGCAGATTACGCCTGCGGGTTTCATGCCTGCGAGGCGGGCGAGGTCAACGCTGCCTTCTGTCTGTCCGGCACGGACCAGAACGCCGCCGTCTTTGGCGCGCAGGGGAAAGATGTGGCCGGGGGTGACGATGTCTTCAGGCTCTACGCCGTCTTTCACCGCAGTCAGGATGGTGGTGGCGCGGTCGGCAGCGGAAATACCGGTGGTAACGCCTTCACGCGCTTCAATGGAAACAGTGAAGTTGGTGCCGAACTGGGAGCCGTTGGATTGGGCCATGAGCGGCAGCTTCAGGTGGTCGATCATTTCACCGGACATGGCGAGGCAGATAAGCCCTCTGCCGTGAGTAGCCATGAAGTTGATGATTTCAGGGGTTACTGATTCTGCGGCGCAGACCAGATCACCTTCGTTTTCACGGTCTTCATCATCAACCATGATGACCATTTTACCTTCGCGGAGGTCCTCAATTGCTTCTTCAATAGTGCAGAAAGGCATATTCGTTATCCTCATGCTCCGACATGCGGAGGGTTATTTAAAAAAAACGCTGTCTGTTTAAACAAACAGGTCTGTCTTCATACATCAAAATGCACAAAGGGTGAAATATGTTTTTAATCTGTGTTATTCCAAAGTGTTACGTTTGAAATGTTGTCAATTCAGCTAAGCGAAGCGGCGAAGCCTGCTAAAAAAGTTTGGGATTCTTAAACCCTTTTCAAAGGGTTTAAGCCGCCGGAGGCATTCTTAAAATCCATTCTCTCTCAGAAAGTCCATTGTAAGCTTGCTGGCAGGCTTGTCATCAGACTTTTGGCTGGTCCACGGCGCGACCATGCGTTCCACGTACTTGCCGATGACGTCAGTCTCGATGTTCACTGCGTATCCCGGAGTCCACTGGGAGATGGTGGTTTCTTCCTGGGTCTCGGGAATGATGTTCACCTCAAGGTAATCCGCGCCGCAATCGTTGACCGTCAGGCTGATGCCGTCCAGCGCAACAGAGCCTTTGGGAACAACGTACCTGCCGTGATCCTTTGGAAATTTGATGCGGTAGATTCTGGATTCGCCAGCGGGACGTACGGATTCCACAGAGCCGAGACAATCCACATGGCCGGAAACAATGTGCCCGCCCAGACGGTCACCCATGGCCAGCGCGCGTTCGTAGTTGATCATTGAACCGCGCTTAAGGTTGCCGAGGTTGGTCACCGACATGGATTCCTTACTGGCGTAGCAGGTGAACCAGCTGTCGCTGTAAGTCTCAACAGTGAGGCAGACCCCGTTGATGGCGATGGATTCGCCTTTCTCGTAATCCTTGATTTTCGGCGCACTGACTTTGAAGCGGGTTTCATTGCCCCGGTTCTCGGCATTTTCAATGCGTCCTTTTCCCTGAATCAGTCCGGTGAACATGCTATTGTCCTTCGGGTTTGAAAACTATTTTTAAATCGCGTCCGCTCTGTTCCACGCGGCTTACGCGTAAATCCATGGCTTCGCTGATGAGTACATTGGCGGAACCTGCGAAATTCGGCCTGCCCTGTGTATTTCCCAGAATGCGCGGGGCCTGATACATGACGAATTCATCAACCAACCCTTGCTCCGCCAAGGAGCAGGCCAGTTTGCCGCCGCCCTCGCAAAGGGTGCGCAAAATGCCGTGCTTTTCACGCAGCATTTTGAAGCCGTCTTCAAATATAAGACCTTTTTCATTACTGGGAAGGGGGTAAACCTCAATTCCCTTGTTTTTAAGTTCCGTGGCGGTTTTTGTAGCGGCCTGTTCCGCACTGGTACAGAAAATTGTTTCTTTGGCGCGCGCAGTGGTCAGGGTGTAAGCATCATGATTCTGCGGCAGGTTGTTGGTCACCACCACCGCCTTGGGCTGGCTGAATCCATCGGGCAGGGACCTGAGTCTGCAATTAAGGCTTGGGTTATCTTCGCGCAGGGTGTTGCCGCCCACGATCACCGCTCCGACCATGGAGCGCAAAAGCTGCACATCCTGAAAAGATTCCGGGCAGGAAACCGCTTCCTGCTCTCCGGTGGCCCCGGCGATTTTGCCGTCAATGGTGCAGGCCAGTTTCAGGATTGAGTAAGCCCGGTCCTTGAAAGTCCAGCACAGGAAATCGGAAATCAGGTCTTTGCATTGTTCTTCCAGCATTCCCTGATCTACCTTCACGCCCTTGGATTCGAGGTATTCGATGCCTCCGGCTGCCTTGGGATTGGGGTCGCGGGTGCCGACCACAATGTGCGGGATTCCCGCTTCAATGATCCCTTCGGTGCAGGGCGGGGTCTTGCCGTGGTGGTTGCAGGGTTCCAAAGTCACGAACATTGTGCATTTGCTCATGTCCACGCCTTTGGCTTTAGCATCGGCAATACATTCCCGTTCCGCATGCAGGCCGCCGCAGAACTTATGGTAGCCTTCAGCTACAATCTGACCGTCACGGACCATTACCGCGCCCACTGTGGGGTTCGGTGCGGTGCGGCTTCGGCCCTGCATGGCAAGTTCCACGGCGCGGGCCATGAAACCTTTTTCGGGGCTAATTGTCGAATTGAAGAAGTGCAAATTCAACTCCGGCTTCTTTGAGCATCTGTTCGGAGAGTTCGTCCGGGTAGCTGTCGGAATAGTAAATGGCACTGACACCCGCATTGATCAGCATTTTTGTGCAGATCAAACAGGGCTGGGTGGTGCAGTAGATCTGCGCGCCTTTCATGGAGACACCGTGGGTTGCGCACTGGATGATCACGTTCTGCTCGGCGTGCAGGCCGCGGCAGAGTTCGTGGCGTTCACCGGAAGGTACTCCCATTTTTTCACGGATGCAGCCCACGTCCATGCAGTGAGCGGTTCCGGAAGGCGGGCCGTTGTAACCGCTGGCGAGGATGCGTTTGTCCAGCACTGCCACAGCACCGACCTTGCGGCGGGTGCAGGTGGAACGTTCCGCAACAAGGTGTGCGATGTTCATGAAATAGTCCGGCCAAGGCATTCTGTTGTCCATGGAAATACTCCCTGCTTTGAAGCTGAGAAAACGGACCTGAATATTCAGGCCCGTTTTTATTGGTTCTGTTGCGCTTCGCGCTTTTAAGAATGAAAGAGTTGCCTCCGGCGGCTTAAACCCTTTTTGAAAAAAGGGTTTAAGAATCCCAAAAACTTTTATCGGGGCTTCGCCGTTTCGTATGGCAAATCTTGCAAACTCTAGTATGCGAAGAGCGGGTAGTCTTTTGCGAACTCGGCAACTTCCTTGCTGATTTCCTTCAGCTTGGTGTCGTTACCGATGGAGTCGATGGCGGCGTTGATCCAGCCTGCGACTTTTACCATTTCTTCTTCTTTCATTCCGCGGGTGGTCAGTGCCGGGGTACCGATACGTACGCCGGAGGTAACGAACGGGGAACGGGTTTCGAAGGGGATGGTGTTTTTGTTGACGGTGATACCTGCTTCATCAAGGGCATGTTCGGCGTCTTTACCGGTGATGTCCTTGTTGGTCAGGTCCAGCATCATCAGGTGGTTGTCAGTACCGCCGGAAACGAGGTCGAAGCCAGCGTCCATGAGGTTTTTGGCCAGAGCCTGCGCGTTGGCAACAACCTGCTTCTGGTATTCTACATAAGAGGGGGAGAGTGCTTCACCGAAAGCAACCGCTTTAGCAGCGATTACGTGCATGAGCGGGCCGCCCTGAATACCGGGGAAAATGTTGGAGTTCAATACTTTTGCGTTTTCCTCAGTAGAGAGGATCATACCGCCGCGGGGACCGCGCAGGGTCTTGTGGGTGGTGGTAGTGGTGTAATGCGCGTGCTCAATGCATGAAGGGTGTACGCCTGCTGCGATGAGACCCGCGATGTGAGCCATGTCTACCATCAGAACCGCACCAACTTCGTCAGCGATCTGGCGGAAGCGGGCGAAGTCGATTACGCGGGGGTATGCGGAAGCACCGGCAATGATCATCTTGGGTTTGCACTCTTTGGCAATCTCAAGGACATTGTCGTAGTTGATGGTCTTGGTTTCGGGATCAACACCGTAGAATTTGATGTCGAAGAGCTTACCGGAGAAGTTGACCGGGGAGCCGTGGGTCAGGTGGCCGCCGTGGGAAAGGTCCATGCCGAGCACGGTGTCGCCGGGCTTGAGAGCCGCGAAGTAGACAGCCATGTTGGCCTGTGAACCGGAGTGGGGCTGTACGTTAACGTATTCACAGCCGAAAATTTCTTTTGCACGGTCACGGGCGAGGTCTTCTGCGAGGTCAACGTATTCACAACCGCCGTAGTAACGCTTGCCGGGGTAACCTTCTGCGTACTTGTGGGTCATTACACTGCCCATGGCCTGACGGACCGCTGTGGAGGTGAAGTTCTCCGAAGCGATGAGTTCAAGCTTGGTCATCTGGCGGGTTACTTCCTGTCCAATGGCTGCCGCTACTGCCGGGTCTTTCATCATAAGTTCTTCCATGACAAGCTCCTGTTAAAATTTATTATTTGTTGCGGGGTAGCATGCTACCCCGCAACAAATATATTAATTCTTATTCTTCAAACTTCTTAAACAGCATACAGCCGTTGGTTCCGCCGAAGCCGAACGAGTTGCTCAGTGCGTAGTTGGCCTGCTGCTCGCGTTTACCGTCTTTGACGTAATCGAGATCGCATTCAGGGTCAGCTTCGATCTGGTTGGCGGTACCGGGGATGATTCCGGTTGCGAGGGTTTTAACAGCGAAAGCTGCTTCAACCCCGCCCGCACCGCCGAGAAGGTGGCCGATCTGGGACTTGTTCGCGCTGATGGCAATATTTTTTGCGTGGTCACCGAAAACCATCTTGATGGCTTTGGTTTCGCAGGAGTCGTTCAGTTTGGTGGAGGTTCCGTGGGCGTTGATGTGGTCGATCTCGGAAGGATCGATCTTTGCTTCACGGATCGCTGCTCTCATGGCCCGGGCCATGCCTGCGCCGTCTTCCGGCGGTGCGGTCATGTGATAGGCATCTGAAGAAGCACCGAAGCCCACAACTTCCGCAAGAATCTCAGCACCGCGTTTCTGGGCGTGCTCAAGGGATTCCAGCAGCAGCAGACCTGCGCCTTCGCCCATGACAAAGCCGTCACGTCCGGCATCAAAGGGACGGGAAGCGGTTGCGGGATCATCATTGCGGGTGGAGAGGGCCTTCATGGCGGTGAATCCGGCAAAACCCAGCGGGGTGATGGTGGATTCGGCACCACCGCAGATCATTACATCGGCGCGGCCAAGCATGATATCGGTGTAAGCCTGCCCAATGGCGTGGGTTCCGGATGCGCATGCAGTACACATACACAGGTTGGGACCCTGAGCTTCGGCAAAGATGGAGACCTGTCCGGCTGCCATGTTGCCGATAATGATCGGAATGAAGAAAGGTGTGATTTTTTTAGGACCGGATTTTTCCAGTTTGGCGTGCTGCTTTTCGATGGTCTCAAGACCACCGAGGCCTACACCGATAACAACTCCGGCACGTTCGCGCTCATCCCCTTCAAGCTTGAGCCCGGTAGACTCCATGAGCATCTGGTTGGCTGCCACAGCGAACTGGGTGAACCTTTCCATGCGCTTGGCCTGTTTGTGGGGGATGAATTCTTTGGCGTCAAAATCTTTGACTTCACCTGCGATGCGGGCGGTGAATTCGCTGGCATCAAAGGCGGTAACTTCAGCAATACCGGACTTGCCTGCAAGCAGGTTTTCCCAGCTGGTATCGATATCGTTACCGAGGGGGGTGATGGCGGAAACGCCTGTTACTACTACCCTGTTCATATATTTAAACCTGTAAAATATGTTGGGGTTAATTACTGGCGGATAAACAAAAGGAGCGCCTTACGCCCGAGAGGAGCAGGTAAGGCGCTCTTTTTAAAAACCCTTGTAAGCAATCAGACTACTGCTTGCTTTCTACGAATGCGACAGCATCCTTGACTTTGAGGATCTTCTGAGCTTCTTCGTCTTCGATTTCAACGTCGAACTCTTCTTCCATAGCCATGATGAGTTCGGTAAGGTCGAGAGAGTCGGCACCGAGATCTTCAACAAAGGAAGCTTCGTCTTTAATTTCGTCTTCGGATACGCCAAGCTGGTCTACGATAATTGCTTTTACTTTTTCAGCTGCGGACATAGTCCCCTCCAAATCATTATTTTAGTGTTTCTTGATTACATGTACATCCCGCCGTTCACAGCGAGAGTCTGGCCTGTGATATAACCGGATTCCTCCTTGGCAAGGAAAGAAACCGCATTTGCTATATCATCGGATGTGCCGAGTTTTTTCAGCGGTATGTTATCCATCATCTGCGCCATGACTTTTTCAGGCAGTTCTGCGGTCATGTCGGTCTGGATGAATCCCGGGGTAACGGCATTCACAGTGACACCGCGCGGAGCAAGCTCGATGGCGCTGGCCTTGGTCAGCCCGATGAGGCCGGCCTTGGCCGATACGTAGTTGGCCTGTCCGGCATTACCGGCCTGACCCACTACAGAGGAAATGTTGATGATCCGTCCGAAACGCTGCTTCATCATGATCTTGGCAGATTCACGCAGGCAGGTGAAAGCTCCGGTCAGGTTGATGTCCAGAACTTTATCCCAGTCTTCGTCTTTCATGCGCACGAGCAGGCCGTCGCGGGTGATTCCGGCGTTGTTTACCAGAACATCCAGTTTGACCTTGCCCTTGATCTCTTCCTTGAAGAAAGCACTTACAGCATCACGGTCAGATGAATCAAGTTTGAATGAGCGGGCCTTGCCGCCTGCAGCTTCAATTTCAGCGCAGACTTTGTCGGCTCCGTCGGGTCGGCTTACGTAGGTAATGATAACTTCAAAGCCGTCTTTGGCAAGCCTCTTGGCGCAGGCTTCTCCGATTCCTCTGGAACCACCCGTTACAAGGGCGGTACTTGGCAGTTCACTCATTTAGTTCCCTCTATGTTGAATTAATCCAGTCCTGCGTCTCATAGCCTAAAGCGGCTGTGACTGCAAATTTAATCTAAATTAATTTGTTTAAACATACATGTGCGTTTGCACACTGTTGTTTTTCCCTTTTATACAGCGGTGTTGTTAATATTGTGTGAAAAAAAGCAGAATATTATAAAACAGCACCTTAGAACTGGATCAGTGAAGATCCCCAGGTCAATCCGCCGCCGAAGGTGGCCAGAAGGACCAGATCGCCGTCCTTGATGAAGCCGGATTCGCGTGCGTCGGCAAGTGCAATGGGGATGGATGCGGCAGAAGTGTTGCCGTATTTATCCACATTGGCAAAAACCTTTTCACGGGGTACGCCGAGCTTCTTGCCCACAGCCTCGATGATGCGCATGTTTGCCTGATGGGGCAGCAGCACATCTATATCATCAGTAGTGAATCCCTGTTTCTCAAGGATTTCATTGGAGATGGAGGTCATGGAACGGACTGCGTGTTTGTAAATTTCACGTCCCTGCATTTCCACAAAGTTTTCAACGCCCACGGTATCACCCATCTTGTAGGGATATGCCGAGCCTGCGCCTTTGATGGTCAGGTTCATGCCCGGACCGCCGTTGGCGCGAACCAGGGTGTCGATTACTTTGCCAGGTTCGCCGTCTTTTCCGGCAGTCATAACTGCCGCTCCCGCGCCGTCTCCGAAGAGAACACAGGTGGAACGGTCTTCCCAGTTCACACGGCTGGTGACTACTTCAGCACCGCAGACCAGAATTTTAGCAGTGGGATCGAGATTGATGAGTGCCCGGGCCACCTCTACAGCGTAGACAAAACCGGAGCAGGCCGCGGAAAGGTCCATGGCTGCCCTGTCTTTAATGCCCAGCCGCTCCATGAGCAGGCAGGATGTAGTGGGTACAGGCATATCGCCGGTGAAGGTGGCGATGATTACGTGGGTGAGTTCTTCCGCTTCCATGCCTGCGGCCTTGAGGGCTTTTACGGACGCCTCATAAGCAAGGTCCAGACATGTTTCGTTTTCAACAACGTGGCGCTGTTTGATTCCGGTGCGGGTGGTTATCCACTCGTCGTTTGTGTCGACGATTTTTTCAAGATCAGTATTAGTGTATAGCCGTTCAGGGACATGGAAACCAAGGCCCCTGATGTGCGAGAAAGTACTCATTACACCATTCCTGTTTTAGGATGGAAAGAGAGCTGATAATCCGGGGATGCTTCCACTGTTCAAGATTGAACCGCAGAAAATCCGCACTGGACTAGAAGTCGCGTGCGGTGATTTCCTTGTGCGCGGCCAGTCCTTCTTTCAGGTGGGCGACAGCATCGTTTTTGACAAAAGTGGCAGCCATTTCAATGGCTTTTTCCACTGCCCGGGAATCTGCTTTACCGTGGCAGACAAGGACAATTCCTTTCAGTCCGAGAACCGGAGCTCCGCCGTACTCGGATTTATCTAACAGTCTGCGGAATCTTTTGAAAGCTTTGATTGCAAGCATGGCTCCCAGCTTGGAGACGATGTCGCGCTTAAGCTCACCTTTCAGCAGGCTGCCGAAGCTTGTTGCCAGCCCCTCGGCCAGCTTGAGTGCCACGTTGCCCACAAAACCGTCACAAACGGCAATATCAACATCCCCGGTAAAAATATCCCGTCCTTCGATGTTGCCCACGAAATTCAGGGAAGAATTTTTGAGCATGTCGTAGGTGGTTTTTACCAGTGAGTTGCCTTTGCCTTCCTCTTCACCGATGGTCAAAAGACCGATGCGCGGGGATTCATATCCCAGCACGTCACGGGCCAGCACGTCGGCCATGAGGCCGAACTGGAAGAGGTGTTCGGGCTTGGAATCCACATTGGCACCTACATCAAGCAGGACCATGGGTTTCTTTTCCGTAGGCAGAATCCCGGCCATACCCGGACGCAGGACACCCTTGATCCGGCCGATGGTGAACATGCCGCAGGCGACAGTAGCCCCTGAGTTACCGGCACTGACGACACCGTCGGCCTTACCCTCCTTGACCAGTCTGCATGCGACCTGAATTGATGAGTCCTTCTTCTTGCGCATGGCGTCGGCAGGTTTGTCTTCCATAGTGACAACCTGAGAAGCGTGGACAATATCAATAGCACATGATCCGGTATCAAGCTTTTCAAGCTCGGACCGGATCATGTGCTCATCACCTACCAGCGTAATCGGGAGTCCCGTTTTAGCGGCGTTAACCGCTGCCGGAACAACAACCGAAAGACCGTAGTCGCCGCCCATGGCGTCTACGGCAATGCGGGGTATTATGCTAGGCATCTTCGGAATTGATTACCTGACGACCTTTATAGGAACCGCAAGAAGAGCAGGCTCTGTGAGGGATGATGGGTTCACCGCACTCGCAGTATACTACGTTGGGGGTTGCTACGTGGTCGTGGGAACGACGCATGTTTCTGCGGGATTTGGAAGTTTTCTTTTTCGGCTGTGCCATGACTAAGTCTCCTAAAGAGTTTTTTTTAAACCGATCCGTACGGACCGGAATCTAGTTCTTTATCTTAAGATTGCGGAAAACCGCAAGCCTTGGATCGCCCTCATCCTGCTCGCATTCGCAGCCGCCCTTGTTCAGGTCGGCTCCGCACTTGGCGCAAAGTCCCTCGCAAGTTTCCTTGCACAGGGGCTTAATGGGCAGTGCCATTACGAAATGCTCCCAGAGGAGGGCACCGATGTCGATTTTGAGTCCTTCTTTGGTCTTTACAACGGGTGATTCTTCATCATCCCCGTCTTCTGCGACCTGTTCGTACTCTTCGAATTCGGTGGAAATATTGTGCTTGTAGTCTGCCGTGCATCTGTCGCATGCAATTGAAACGGAACCTTTGGTTCCGCCTCTGACAAGGCATCCTTTATCCTGAGGAAGGACATAGACTTCAGAGACCAGCGCATCGCCGGGTTTGACGTCAACTTTATATTGTTTACATGCTGCGGCCCAGAAATTCTGGTCCTCGAAAACAAAGTTTTGTCCCTCTTCGGGGATGTCGTTTAATGTAATCCAGAGTTCAGACATATTTTTCCTCGCGGAAGGGTTTCCTATATGAGTTTTTTTTCTTCTGTCAAGGAAAAAGAGCTTGCTTTTTCCGTAGCGAGCGTTTAAATGATACCTCTTTTGTTCGGGCAGAGCAATTTCCCTTGCGGGATTTCGCGCTTTCCGGCAATCTAAAAAAGTGACTACCATTAAGGAGGTACAATATGTCCCAGGTATGCGATATATGCGGTAAAGGTCCTCAGACTGGCAATAACGTTTCCCATGCTCACAACAAGACTAAGAGACGTTTCATGCCCAACCTGCAGAAGGTCCGCACTCAGCTTCCCAGCGGTGAAGTAAAAAGCATCAAAGCTTGTACTCGCTGCATCCGCTCCGGCGCTGTTGTTAAGCCCGTTGCAAACAAAAAAGTAAGCTAGTTCTTATTTTTATTTTTCGCACGACTTGTCGTGTAAAAAGCCCCGGTCATATTTAATATGGCTGGGGCTTTTTCCGTCTAATTTATTCAGTGACCCAGTTAAGAGCTTCAACAAGCTCTTCTGCCGGATAGGTTTTCACCTCGCCCTGCATGAACTTTCCTGCCACTTTTGTTCCCCATTCAACCCAGTCCGGACCGCCGACTACTGCCAGCTTGTCAAAGTCATTGCGGTGGGCGAATCCGAAGCTGGCATCTTCCCACATGGCTTTAAGTTCCCAGCCTTCAAAGTTTTCATCCATATAAAGCAGGCAACTGCATTTGTTGTGTTTTTCAATGGCTTCCCGCAGCGCAGGAATCCAGACTTCGGTGTAGTCGTCACCGGAGAGTTTGCCTGTTGCCTGAACTGCCAGCATGGGACCGCTG
Source organism: Desulfovibrio sp. JC010 (assembly GCF_010470675.1). Classification (NCBI taxonomy): domain Bacteria; kingdom Pseudomonadati; phylum Thermodesulfobacteriota; class Desulfovibrionia; order Desulfovibrionales; family Desulfovibrionaceae; genus Desulfovibrio; species Desulfovibrio sp. JC010. The sequence goes on along the minus strand of NZ_VOIQ01000006.1, from coordinate 3,781 downwards.
CTTTCTTTCATGATTGTGATCATTGCTGTGCTCCTTGTAAAATTGTGTGCAGAAAAGAATAAATTATATTTAACATGGCAACAGAAAAAAGGGAAAGTTTCAGAGTATGAAATTTCCCCTTGAATTTGATTTTATTATTTTGTCTGAGATCAGATTGCTTCAAAAGCCTGTTTCCTGAACACCGACCGCTCTCGCAGCATCATTACAACCAGCAGCACCGCACCTGCAGCATGGAGCCGCATATCGGGCCAGAGCAGCAGGGTGGCTGTGCCCATGTAGAGTGCGCGTTGCATGAGGTTCAGCCTGTAGGTGTTAAAGCCCTCAAAGAATACCGCGAAGCAGAACAGCCCGGCAGTGGCGGTGACCACGGTCTCGGCGACCTGCCAGAGCGGCCCTTCGAAAAGGATCGGGGTATAGCAGAAAAGCAGGGGAATGATGTACAGCCCCTTGGCGATTTTCCATGATTCAAAGCCCGTCTCCAGCGGTTTGGACCCTGATATGCCCGAAGCACTGTAGGCCGCAAGGCAGACCGGAGGGGTTACGTTGGCGTCCTGAGAGTACCAGAAAATGAGCATATGGGCTGCGATAAGGCTTGTACCGAGCATTTGCATGGCCGGGGCAGCCAGAACCGCCAGAACGATGTAGGAGGCGGTTACAGGCAGTCCCATGCCAAGTACGAGGGACGCTATGGCAACCATGACAATGGTCAGCATCAGGCTGTTGCCGGCGATCATGGTGATGAGCATGGAGAACTTGATGCCCATGCCGACCATGAGCACTACGCCGACCACAATGCCGGAACAGAGCAGGATGACCCCGGTGGTGACCATATTCTGGCCGCCGGAAGCAAGGGCATCGAGGATGTCACGTCCGGACATGCGGGTTCTGGGATTGAGCCAGCTGGAAACAACGATAGCTGCTATTCCGCCGCAGGCCGCAAAGGTCGGGGTGAATCCGTACATGAGCAGGCCCATGAGCGCGCCGATGGGTATGAAGAAGTTCCAGCCCTCTTTCATTACATCACTGATGCGCGGGATGTCTTCTTCGGGAATGGGCTTGATGCCAAGCTTTTTGGCCCGCAGATGGACGAAAAAGGCCACGCTGACAAAATACATGATCGCCGGGATGAGGGCCACGCCCACAATGGTCAGGTAGGGAATCTGGGTCCACTGGCTCATGATGAACGCACCCGCGCCCATAATGGGCGGCATGAGCTGTCCTCCGGTGGATGCCGCAGCCTCAACTCCCCCGGCAAATTTGCTGGGGAATCCGGTTTTTTTCATCATGGGGATGGTAATGGAGCCTGTTCCCACAGTGTTTGCCACCGCGCTGCCGGAAACCGATCCCATGAAACCGGAAGCAAAAACAGCCATCTTGGCCGGACCGCCGATAGTGCGTCCCATGGATGCCATGGCCAGCTTGATGATGAATTCCCCGGCTCCTGATTTGATCAGGAAAGAGGCAAAGAGTACGAACAAAAATACAAAAGTACTCGAGATCGTCGCAATGGTTCCGAAGATGCCGTCCGGGGCAAAGTACATGCGGTAAAGCATGCGCTGCACGGTCACACCCGGAAAATGCCAGAGTCCGTCCAGATATTGTCCGCCGCCCAGTCCGTAGAACAGAAAGATCGCCGCCAGACAGGGAATGAGCAGCCCGGTGGTTCGCCGGGTGATCTCCATCAAAAGTACAATGGCCAGCCCGGCGGCAATGAGGTCGGCCATGATCGGCACTTCATTGCGCATATGCAGGGCGTCTTCGAAGAAGACCAGATAAAGTCCCGTAGCAAACGATAAAATCGCAAGAAAATAGTCAACGGGCAGGGTCTCGCGGGCATGTCGTTTGAGCATCGGATATTGGATGAACCCGATAAAGAGCATGAATGAGTAATGGACAGCATTGCGCTGGATTTCCGGCATGATGCCGATGGTGTTTACCCAGAGATGGAAAAGGGAACAGATTATGCCCGTGGCATATAAAAGAGTGGCGGTTTTCCCTTCGATTACGCGTTTAATCGCAAGGGTTTCCCCGCCCGAATCTTTTTTAACTGTCGGCTTTGGGGAAGTCGTGTCAGTCATGTAAAATCCTTGAAAGAAAATTGAATAAAATACACAGCGAAGCTTATTGAAAAAGTTTGGGATCCTTAAACCCTTTTCAAAGGGTTTGAGGCCCCCGGCAGGGCCGCCGGAGGCCTTTAGAATACTTATTTTATAACACCGACTTCGCGGTAGAATTTCTCGGCACCGGGATGCAGGGGCGCGGGCAGTCCTGCGGTTGCACGCTCCAGCGACATGGCCTTGGTGGCCTTGTGGATGTTGTTCAGGAAGGGCAGGTTTTCGTAAATGGTCTTGGTGATTTTGTAGACCACCTCGTCAGGCAGATCAGCACGGCAGGCCAGAAAGTTGGGCTGCGCAATGGTGCGGATATCTTTATCCTGAGAAGGATAGGTCTTTGCAGGGATCACATAACGGCTCCAGATGGGGTAGGCTTTCTGGATTTCAGCAAGCTGCGCGTCGGTGAATTCAAGCACGGTCACATCGTCGGAACCGAGCTGGGCATAGAGCTGGGTGATAGCTGCTGCGGGAGGTCCGGCGGGAATGTTGGCCCCGGCAATGCGGCCGTCCATCATGGCCTGTGCAGAAGGGGTGTAGCCGAGGAACTCAAGCACGAGATCTTTATTTACATCCACGCCCATGATTTCCAGCAGGGTGCGTCCGGAACCTTCGGTGCCGCTGCCGCGCTTACCGATGGAAAATTTTTTGTCCAGACCTTTGAGGTCGGAGATGTCGCCTTTTTTCACGTATTTATTAAGCAGGGGGAAGTGTTCAACGTTTTCCCAGAGCATGGTTATGGAACGGAAATCTTTGAATGCTTTACCCTTGTAAGGTCCTTCACCTTTGTAAGCATTGAGGCCGAACAGGGCCTGCAGGATGGCGAGATCGGCTTCCTTGTTTTTGAGCATCTGCACGTTTTCACCGGATCCGGCGGAGTTGATGGCAGTGGCGGTGATTTTGTCGGCCTTGGCGAGCTTGATGCTGACCAGTGTCCCGATGGCAACGCCTACAGGATAGTAGGTTCCGCCGGTGGTGGCGGTGGCGATGATCAGGTTCTTGTCACTGGCCTGTGAAGGTGCGGCTGTAAAGGTAAGACAGAGCAGACAGGTAAGTACGAGGCACGAGAATTTTTTGAACATTCTTCCTCCGATTTTTGGGTGTTAATCTGACAGATTTGTAATGTGTAGATCAATGGATTGTGAAAGAGGTATAGTATAGAATGCGTAAAAAATCCAGAATGACTAATGTTTTCGTTTTACAATTGTAATCCTGATTGGTTTTAAGGAATAAAGAATATGATGCTGTGTGTGTTCTGTAATCGGTAATACATAAATGTATGCTCTGATAAAACCGTATTCTGTTTCGTAGTTTACTTAATTGTTATTAACACAGCCCGGCAGCATATCCGTCAGAGCGAGGATCGCACCCTGCGCAGAGAGTCCCTTTGTCCGGGTCGCGGACTATTATCTGTCCCCGTCCGAAAAGAGTGCGCTTGTATCCTCCGCGTATTTCCAGATCGTGCCCCATGGCGAAGAGCTTTTCCACAGTCTCGCCGGGCAATCCTTCCTCAAGACATACCTTGCCTAGTACGTCTTGATTGACGTTGTTTAACCAATTAAACAGTTGTAATTTTGCATGGCAGACCGATTTTGCCTTGGTTTTTTAAGACCGTGCCGGAGCTTGGGTCGTCATGCTTTGTTCTTCTAACCCGAACCGTTGCTTGGGAT